>JAYSYB010000355.1:0-4911 GCA_043716775.1 Rubrivivax sp. | reverse complement strand
GGCCTGCTGCCCGGTGGTGGCGGCACGGTGCGGTTGCCGCGGCTCGTCGGCATTCAGCAGGCGCTGCAGATCATGGCCGAAGGCGCGGACCTGAACCCGCAGAAAGCGCTGGGCATGGGCCTGCTCGCCGGCCTGGCGAAGGACCGTGAGGACTTGATGGCGCAAGCCCGCGCCTGGATCATCGCCAACCCGAAGTTCAAGCAGCCCTGGGACGCGCCGAAATTCCGCTTCCCCGGTGGCGATTCGCGTGCGCCGGCTGTGGCGCAGATGTTTGCAGTGGCGCCCAGCGTGGCCAGTGCCAAGAGCTGCGGCAACTACCCAGCCATTGGCCACATCATGAGCTCGGTGTTCGAAGGCGGGCTGCTCGACTTTGACGCGGCCAGCATGGTGGAAAGCCGCTACTTCGCGGCCTGCGCGATGAGCCAGGAATCGAAGAACCTCATCAACACGCTGTGGTTCCAACTCAATGCCATCAAGAAGGGCGCATCGCGGCCCGTCGGCGTTACGCCGTCAAAGGTCAAGAAACTCGGCATCCTGGGCGCCGGCATGATGGGCGCGGGCATCGCCTACGTCTCGGCCAAGGTCGGCATCGACGTGGTGCTGCTGGACACATCAAGCGAAGGCGCCGCGCGCGGCAAGGCCTATTCTCAAGGCCTGCTTGACAAGGCGGTGAAGCGCGGCCGCAGCACGACTGCGGAGCGCGACGCGCTGCTGGTGCGCATCACACCCACCACGGACTACGCGGCGCTGCAGGGTTGCGACCTGGTGATCGAAGCCGTGTTTGAAGACCGCGCCATCAAGGCCGATGTCACGCGGCTGGCCGAGGCGCAGATGGGCGCGGACGCGGTCTTCGCATCCAACACCTCTACGTTGCCCATCAGCGGCTTGGCCACCGCCAGCGCGCGGCCGCACAACTTCATCGGTCTGCACTTCTTCAGCCCAGTGGACAAGATGCCGCTGGTGGAGATCATCGTCGGCGCGCAGACCAGCGAAAGCGCGCTGGCGCGCGGCTTCGACTTTGTGCTGCAAATTGGCAAGACGCCGATCGTCGTCAACGACAGCCGCGGCTTCTACACCAGCCGCGTCTTCAGCACCTACGTCATGGAAGGCATCTCGATGCTGCTGGAAGGCGTGCACCCGCTCAGCATCGAAGCCGCAGGGCTGCAGGCCGGCATGCCGATGCCGCCGCTGGCGCTGCAGGACGAGGTGTCGCTGTCGCTGGGCCTGCATGTGGCCGACCAGACGAAGAAGGATCTGGCCGCCGACCTCTCAAATTCGGGGAAGAGCTACACCGAACACCCCGGCATGGCCGTGGTGCGGCAGCTGTGCGAGATCGGCCGCATCGGCAGACGAGCCGGCAAGGGCTTCTACGACTGGGCCGAAGACGGCAAGCTGTTGTGGCCCGAGCTAACTTCACACTTCCCGGTGGCGGTTGAGCAACCGCCGCAGCAGGAACTGATCGACCGACTGCTGTTTGCGCAGGCCAACGAAGCGGCACGCTGTCATGAAGAGAAAGTGCTGCGCTCCGTCGCCGACGCCAACATCGGCAGCATCTTCGGCTGGGGCTTCGCCCCCTTCCACGGCGGTGCGCTGCAGTTCATCAATGCGATGGGCGCCGAAGCTTTTGTGCAACGTTCACGCGAACTGGCGGCGCGCTTCGGTGCGCGCTTCACACCGGCGGCGGTGGTGGTGCAGCAGGCAGAGCGCGGTGGACACTTCAGCGACGCCTGACATCGACGCCGCCCGCACGCTGCTGGCCCCAGCGTTGGCGCAGCGCGGCGGCCTGTGCGTGTTGACCGGCGCCGGCATGAGCGCCGAGAGCGGCATCGCTACCTTCCGCGACGCGCTCACCAGCCACTGGTCGCGCTTCGACCCAATGGACCTGGCAAGCGTTGACGGCTTTGGCGCCAACCCGCAACGTGTCTGGCGCTGGTACGCAGAACGCCGCGCCGCTGTACGGGCTGCCGAGCCCAATGCCGGCCACATCGCCCTGGCCGACCTGGCGCGCCGACTGCCAGGCGTGATGACGCTCCTGACGCAGAACGTCGATGACCTGCACCAGCGCGCCGGCAACACCGACGCGCTGCAACTGCATGGCGACATCCTGCACGACCACTGGCTGGACGCATGCCCGCGGCACACACGCGGTGGCAACGTCTGCGACCCCGCATGGGCCTCGCCTGGCGAACCGCCGAGTTGTGGTGAATGTGGCAACCGGGTGCGCCCTGGCGTGGTGTGGTTTGGCGAGAACCTGCCGCTGCGCGCCTTGAACGCGGCCGAACACGCGGCGTCAAATTGCGCGCTGCTGCTCGTCGTCGGCACCTCGGGCGCTGTCTGGCCAGCCGCCGGCCTGGCCGGGCGCGCGCGGCGGCACGGCGCGCACGTGATCATCGTCAACCCGGCCGAGAGCGAAATTGACGCCGAAGCACACCTCGTGCTGCGCGGCACGGCGGCGGGCATGTTGCCGGCGCTGCTGGCGGCGGAAGGTGGGGGTGGCAGAGCGGTTAGCGAACCGTCGACGAACCGTTAACGAGCCGTTAACGAGCCGTTAACGAGCTGTCAGCGGCTAGAGCGCCGGCAGCACCGTGCCCCGGCACTCACCAAAGCCGATGCGCCGCGCGCCGTCCGCCGCGCAGGCGCCACGCAGGACCACGGTGTCGCCATCCTCCAGAAAACTGCGCTGCTCGCCACTGGCCAATTGAATCGGCTGCTTGCCCGCAGCGCTGAGTTCCAGCATCGACCCGCCCTGCCCTGCTCCGGGGCCCGACAGCGTGCCGGTGCCGAACAGGTCCCCCGTGCGCAGGTTGCAGCCGCCCAGTGTGTGGTGCGCCACCAGCTGTGCCAGCGTCCAGTAAGCCGTGCTGTAGTTGCTGTGCATCAGGCGCTGCCATGATTGGCGTTGCGACTGCATCGCGGCGGTCTGCAGCCAGACGCTCAAGCCGATGTTCAACGCACCCGCTTCGCGGTTGTGCGTGCTGTCCAGATACGGCAGCGGCTGCGGGCGGCCGGCTTCGCGCGTGAAGGGCTGGCGGAAGGGCAACAACGCTTCCATCGTCACCACCCAGGGCGACACCGTGCTGGCGAAGTTCTTGCTCAGAAATGGCCCCAGCGGCTGGTATTCCCAGGGCTGGATGTCGCGCGCGCTCCAGTCGTTGAACAGCACCAGGCCGAAGAGGTGGTCTTCGGCCTTGTCCATGCCGATGCGCGCACCCAGCGCGTTGCCGGTGCCCACCAGCGCGCCCAGTTCCAGCTCGAAATCGAGCCGTCGGCTGGGCTGTACCTTGGGCTCGGCTGTATCGGTGGTCTTGACCTGCCCGACCGGCCGGCGCACTGGCTGCCCGCTGACAACGATGGACGAACTGCGGCCGTGGTAGCCAATGGGCACCCATTCGTAGTTGGGCAGCAGCGGGTTGTCGGGCCTGAACATCTTGCCCACCGCCGTGGCGTGGTGGATGCTTGTGTAGAAGTCGGTGTAGTCGCCAATCCTGCAGGGCATCAACATCTGCACTTCGCTTTGCGGCAGCAGGCACCTTTCCAGGAAGGGGCCCAGCGTGCTGTCAGCCGCCAGCGCGGTGGACAGCGCCTCACGCAGCAGCCGCCACGCGGGCCGGCCCATGGCCATGAAAGCCCCCAAGTCGCCGGCAGCCAGTGGCTCCAGCAGCTGGAACACGGCGTCGGACCAGGGGCACAGTTCGCCGGCCAAGCGCAGATCCAGCACCTGGTCGCCGATGGCAACGCCCACGCGCACCGCATCGTCGCTGCCCAGGCGCCTGAACCGTCCATAGGGCAGGTTCTGCACCGGGAAGTCGGTGTCGTCGGTGTTGGCCGAATCGACCCAACTCCTCAGTTCAGGGGCATGGGTCGAGTCGAGTTTGATCATGGCAAAAACGTGTCCTTCAAGCCGGCCCAGCAAGCGGCATATCCCCTGTCGAGCGAGCTGCCGTTCATGGCCCAGGCGGTGGGCACAAAACGGTAGCGGCTTTCGAACATGAATGCCAGTGTGTCTTCCAGTTTGTGCGGTGCCAACGCAGCATCGCTGGCCTTGGCGAAGGCTTCGGCGTCGGGCCCGTGCGGGACAAAAGTGTTGTGCAGGCTGGCGCCGCCGGGCTTGAAGCCTTCGGGTTTGGCGTCGTACTGGCCGTGCACCAGGCCCATGAATTCGGCCATCAGGTTGCGGTGGTACCAGGGCGGGCGGAAGGTGTCCTCAGCCACCAGCCAGCGCGGCGGGAAGATGACGAAGTCGCAGTTGGCGGTGCCGGGTGTGTCGCTGGGGCTCGTCAGCACGGTGAAGATGCTGGGGTCGGGGTGGTCGAAGCTGATCGAGCCGATGGTCATGAAGTGCGCCGTGTCGTACTTCAGCGGCGCCAGGTTGCCATGCCAGGCAATGACGTTGAAGGGTGTGCCCGGCTGGGTGTTGTGCCACAGCCGGCCGCCGTATTTCTTGACAATTTCATAGGCACCGGGGCTTCCTTCATAGGCGGCCACAGGCGCCAGGAAGTCGCGCGGGTTCGCCAGACCGTTGCTGCCGATGGGGCCGAGTTCCGGCAGGCGGAAGGCGGCGCCGTAGTTTTCGGCGACGTAGCCGCGTGAAGCACCGTCGGGCAGCGCGACCTTGAAGGCCATGCCACGCGGCAGCAGCGCAATCTCGCCGGGTTTCACGTCGATCACGCCGAGCTCGGTGGTGATGTGCAAGCGCCCCTGCTGCGGCACCAGCAACATTTCACCTTCGGCATTGACGAGCGCGCGGCGGTCCATCGACTGGTTGGCGACATAGACGAGCGCGGCCATGCCGACTTGTGCATCGGCGTCGCCGTTGGCGACGACGGTGTGCAGGCCGTCGATGAAGTCGGTGGGCTTGGTGGCCAGCGGGAAGGGGTTCCAACGCAACGGGTCGGGCGGCGCAGCAACGCC
>JAYSYB010000354.1:0-14823 GCA_043716775.1 Rubrivivax sp. | reverse complement strand
AGCTCGATCTGCGTCGCGCCCGCGCTCAGCGCCGGCAGGCTGAAAGTGGCCAGTGCACTCGCCGGGCCGCTGGCACTGTCGGCACGCAACAGCGCGCGCCGAGCCTCTAGTTTGACGCCCGGCGCGTCAGCATCAAGCCCCGTCCGACAGCAACGGAATCTGGCTGTCGCTGCCCAGCAAACCCACCTTGGCATAGATGCCGAGCTTGCCGCGCGTGTCCTGGATGTCCAGGTTGCGCATCGTCAGCTGCCCGATGCGGTCAGCCGGCGTGAACGCACCTTCGCCCTTCTCCATCGTCAGGCGATCCGGGTGGTAGGTGAGGTTGGGGCTTTCGGTGTTGAGCAGGCTGTAGTCGTTTCCACGCCGCAGTTCCAGCGTCACCTCACCGGTGATGGCGCGCGCCACCCAGCGTTGCGCGGTTTCGCGCAGCATCAGGCACTGCGGGTCGAACCAGCGGCCCTGGTACAGCAGCTTGCCCAGCACGCGGCCATTGCTGCGGTACTGGCCGATGGTGTCTTCGTTGTGGATGCCGGTGACGAGCCGCTCGTACGCAATGTGCAGCAGCGCCATGCCGGGCGCTTCGTAAATGCCGCGGCTCTTGGCTTCGATGATGCGGTTTTCGATCTGGTCGCACATCCCCAGGCCGTGGCGGCCGCCGATGCGGTTGGCTTCTTCAAAGAGGGCCACGCTGCTGGCGAAAGTGATGCCGTTCAGCGCCACCGGCAAACCTTCTTCGAAACGCACGCTGACTGTTTCGGCCTTCACCGCCACGTCGTCGCGCCAGAAGGCCACGCCCATGATCGGCTTGACGATGTGCATGCCGGAATTCAGAAATTCCAGGTCCTTGGCCTCGTGGGTGGCACCCAGCATGTTGCTGTCGGTGCTGTAGGCCTTCTCAATGCTCATCTTGTAGTCGAAGCCCGCGGCCAGCAGGTATTCGCTCATCTCCTTGCGGCCACCGAGCTCGTCGATGAAGAGCTGGTCCAGCCAGGGCTTGTAGACCTTCAGCGACGGGTTGGCCAGCAGGCCATAGCGGTAGAAGCGCTCGATGTCGTTGCCCTTGTAGGTGCTGCCATCGCCCCAGATGTTGACGCCGTCTTCACGCATCGCCACTACGAGTGCAGTGCCGGTGACAGCGCGGCCCAGCGGCGTGGTGTTGAAGTAGGTGGCGCCGCCCGTGCTGATGTGAAAGGCGCTGCACTGGATGGCAGCAATGCCTTCGGCTACAAGTTGAGAACGGCAATCCACCAACCGGGCAATGTCGGCACCGTAAGCCAGTGCCTTGCGAGGGATCTCGTCGTAGTCGCTCTCGTCGGGCTGGCCCAGGTTGGCTGTGTAGGCGCAGGGAATGGCGCCCTTGGCGCGCATCCAGTGCACGGCAGCGCTGGTGTCCAGGCCGCCTGAAAAGGCGATGCCGACGCGCTGGCCGGCAGGCAGGTTTTGAAGGATGTGGGTCACGGGCTGCTTTCTCCTGAAGTTGCGATTGTCTCAAGCTGCACCGGGCCCGGCAGGCGCCGCACTCGACCCCGCCACCGACCGCCAAGTGGCAGACGTATTTTCCAATGCCTGCGGCGACCGCAGCCAGGTGATGGTCAGGCTCTACGGCGACGTGCTGGACGTCGAGAAGGGCGGCGTCACCGTGAAGGCAAACCGCCTGAATGTTTCCAAGACGCCACCCCGTGGCGCCCGGTGCCTGACTTCCAGTCTGTCGTGCGCGGCGACGTCAAAGGTGGCGACGGTGTGGTGCTGGTGGTGAGCCACAACGCCAAGGGTCTGTTCGTGCATCGACGGTGGCGAAAAGTTTCTGGCGCCGCCGAAGCCCGGCGTGCTGCGCAGGCAGGTCAATCAGCGGGGACGTTCAACGCTGATCGGCAACCTGGCCCCCCGAAGTAGCGAAGGAACTGCAGCGCCTGTGGGCTGCGGTATGGCGTCGGCGATGACTGCCGCACTAGACGCGGCCGCCAGGGCTGAATTTGCGCTCGATCCAGTCGAAGGCCCACTGCACCAGAAGCGCCAACACCGCTGCAGGCAGCGCGCCGGCGAGCATCGTCGCGCTGTCGTTCACCGCCAGCCCCGAGACGATGCGTTCACCCAGCCCACCCGCGCCGATGAAGGCCGCCATGGTGGCCGTGCCGACGTTGATCACCGCCGCAGTCTTCACCCCCGCCAGCAACACCGGGCGCGCCAACGGCAGCTGCACCGACCACAGCGTTTGGCGTGGCGTCAGGCCCAGCGCCCGGCTGGCCAGCGTCAGGCCCGCCGGCACACCAGCCAGCCCCGTGTGCGTGTTGCGCACGATGGGCAACAGCGCATAGACAAATAGCGCCACCAGCGCAGGCCAGAACCCGATGGCACCCATCAACGCGATCAGAAAAGCCAGCAAAGCCAGCGACGGGATCGTCTGCAACACGCCCACGGCACCCAGCAACAGACCCGACCACCGCGGCTGCGCCCAGGCCCAGATACCGATCGGGATGCCGACGATCAAGGCCAGCAGCACCGATCCGAACACCAGCGCCAGGTGCTGCGCCAGCAAGCGCGGCAGGTCGGGCGCGAAGAGGCGGTCGATGAAGGTCTGTCGCGTGGCGGTTTGCGGCGTCGCCTGCACTTTCCCACCAACCAAAAAGCGCTTTGCAGCCTCGGCAAAACTCAGACCGTCGAGCTCGACCTGCGCGTTGAGCGCAATCATGGTCGCTTCATCGATGCGGCCGGCCAGCTTCTGCAGCGGTGCTGCATCGACAGCAGCGCGCATCAGCAGCACGGCGTCGTAGCGCGGGAAGAATTTGCGGTCGTCCACCAGCACACGCAGCGCATAACGGCCGACTTTGGCGTCCGTGGAATAGATGTCGATCACATCGACCTGTGCCGCCTTGATCGCGTCGTAAGCCAGGCCGTGGTCCAGCGCAGGGCCTGGCTGCAGCGCCATGCCATAGGCGCGCTTCAAGGCCGGCCAACCGTCGGCGCGGACCTGGAATTCATGCGACAGGCCTAGCTTGAGCGCGCCCGGGGGCAGCTTCGCCAGGTCGCTGAGAGTCTGGATGCCCAGGCGCTGGGCCTCGCTGTCGCGCATTGCCAGCGCATAGGTATTGTTGAAGCCCAGCGGCACAGCGGCCTTCAAACCACGCGGCGCCAGCCATTCGTTGAGTTGTGCCAGCGTCGGGTTGCCGTCCCTGGCCAGGTCACGCTTGAGCAGTTCACCGACGATGGTGCCGGTGTATTCCGCATAGACATCCACGGCGCCGCTGGCCAGGGCTTGTTCAAGGATCCCGGTGTTGCCCAAGCCCTGTTTGTGGTCGGCCTTGACACCGCTTTGCTCCAGCGTCTGGCGCACCAGTTCGCCGAGGATGTAGCTTTCGGTGAAACGTTTGGAGCCGACCACCACGGTCTCGGCTGCGTCGGCAGCGTTGACGAGACCAGCACACAGCAGCAGGAGCGCGAGGGCGCGGATGAGTTTCAGCATGCCCGCATTCTGGCCGCGATACCGCGCGCCCCGCTCCCGGAAACAAGACCATGACACCGATCAACACGCATCGCCCCGGCCAGGCAGCCGAGTTTCGAAACCTACGCGAAGCACCGCTCCATCTCACGCCGCAGCGTGTAAGCGCGCGTCGTGGTGTCGATCGCCACATCCGCCCAACTCAGGCTCTGGCCCTTCTTCACCGGGCGCACCACGGTCGGCCCGTGTGCCAGGCCCAGGGGCAATCCACCGAGAGACAGCGACGTTGCTGCTGGCAGCAGCTTGCCCCACACCGTGTAGCCGCCTTCGCCGTCCAGCACTTCACCCACTGCCAGGTCTCGTTTGGCGGTGGCCACCACGTCGGCGTTGAAGCCTTGGGCCACGCCGGTGGGTTCCTTGCGCAGCATCACGCTGGCGACAGAAAAGCCCACCTCCAGCCCGATCAAGTGCCAGCGTTTGTACAGCGTGAAATAGCGCCCACTGGGGTCGGTGTGGGCGTTGTATTCCTCGAAGCAGTTGCGGATGTAGTCGGTCTCGCCTTCCACCGTCACCCACACGCCCATGCGGATGTCGTAGGGGATCTGGCGGCCATCGGTTTCCAGCGACGAGATGACCTCGACCATGCCTTTCTTTTCCAGCACGCCGCCTTCTGCAATCGGGCGCGTGACGAAGGGAATGTCTTCGACGCTGGCCGGTGGGTAGAGCAGGCCGTTGCTGGGCACGCACAAGCCCGTGGCGTTGGCGACCGCCGTGCACTCGATGCTGGGCTTGCTGCCGTCCAGGAAGCTGTTGAACATCTTCGGGTTCAAGCCACCGCGTGCGGCCTGTTCTGGCGTCAGTCCGTAGTTGCCCCACACCGTGTCGGGTGTCGATTCAGAAAAGTGCGGCAGCCATTTGTGGCCACGGCCCGCTGCCACCACCGGGAAGCCGCAAGTGCGCGCCCAGTCCACCAGGTCACAGATCAGCGCCGGCTGGTCGCCAAAGGCCAGCGAATAGATGACACCCGCAGCGGCCGCGCGCTGCGCCAGCAGCGGGCCACAGAAAGCATCGGCTTCCACCGTGACGTTGACAACGTGCTTGCCCTGCGCAAATGCTTCCAGCATGTGGTCCACCGCCGCAATCGGCGCGCCGGTGCTCTCGACGATCAGATCGATGCCGGGGTGGCGCACCAGGGCCTGCCAGTCGTCGCCGACGTGTGTGTTGCCATCGCGCAGCGCCGCGTCCAGGCTGGTGGCCTGCACACGCTGCGGTTCCCATCCCACCCGTGCCAGATTGCGGCAGGCGGCTTCCGGGCTCAGGTCGGCAATGCCAACGAGGTGCACGCCAGGCGTGCGTGGCACCTGCGCCAGGTACATGCTGCCAAATTTGCCGGCGCCGATGAGGCCAACGCGAATGGGCTTGCCTTGTGCGGCGCGCTGTTGAAGCTGGTTATGCAAGTTCATGCTGTGTTCCTCCGGCAATCAGAAAGGCACATCACTGGTTTGCAGCGCCGTTGCCGGCAGGCCGCTCTTCCACGGCAGATCAACCGGGCTTTCGCGCAGCAGGCAATCGTCAGGCAGGCAGCTGATAGGGGTGAAGTCGCGGTGCGCGATGTATTCCGGCCGCCTGTGGCGCTGGATGTGGTTGGACACGGCACACAGGCTCAGGTAGACGCTGACGCGGTTCCACGGGCTCAGGTTGCTGGTGCTGGCGTGCAACAAGCAGCTGTGGAAGAGGATCATGGAACCGGCGGGGCCCTTGGGGCTGACGATGCCACCTTGTTTGCCGCCCGCACGCGCCACCAGTTGCGTGATCAGCGTGTGGTCCACCGTCCACAGCGGGTAGCTGGTCGTGGTGAGGTCATGCTTGGCTTCGACCACACCCTTCTTGTGGCTGCCGGGAATGAACATCAAAGGCCCGTTGAATTCATTCACATCGTCCAGGAAGATGGCCACGTTCATGGCGCGCTCGGTCGGCATCAGGTCGTCGTTTTTCCAGGTGCCGTAATCCTGATGCCACTGCCAGACATCGCCTTCGAAGGCCATCTTGCCGTTGATCTTGAACTGGTGCATGTAGAGCGCTTCGCCCAGCAAGTCCTGCACCGGTTCCACCATGCGCGGGTGGCGGGCCAGGCGCGCGAACGGCTCGCTGTACAAGTGCGCCGCAAAGTTGGTGCGCACCGCGTCGCTGTCTTTCTCACGCACGTTGAAGTCTTCACGGCGTTCATACAGCGCGGGCACGGCGGCGTTGAGACCGGCGGTTTCTTCGGGCGTGAAGAGGCCGGGAAAGAAGAGATAGCCGTCGCGGTCGAAGGCTTGCAATTGAGCGGGTGTGAGTTTCATGGTCGGTCTCCTGATAACTTTTGAAGTACTGTCTTCTCAAGAACGAGCACCAAGCGCGCTGCCAGATGTTCGCTGGCGTGCACGCTGTGCTGCTGGATGAGGGCGGCGGCGCGATCGCCCTGGCCCCGGTGAATAGCGTCTGCAATCTGCGCGTGTTCGTCCCACACGGCGCTGCGCTGGCTGGACGACTGCAGCACCGCGCCCATCACGCGGCGCAGGTGGCGCCAGTGCTGCAACGCCGCCTGTTCGATCAGCGGGTTGCCGGACGCGGAATAGATGGCCTGATGAAAGGCCAGGTCGGCATCGATCATCGTCTGCAGGTTCTTGCCAGCCGCTGCCTTGCGGCCACGCGTCAGCAGCGCCGGGTCCAGTTGCACCCGCCCGGCAGCAGCCAAGCGTGCAGCCAGCGCATCCAGCGCGCCGCGCACTTGATAGACCTGCTGCATCCAACCCACATCCAGCGGTGCCACGAGCACGCCGCGGCCGGGCGCGTCGTGCACGAAGCCGTCGTTCTTCAACTGGCGCAATGCCTGCAGCACCGGTTGGCGCGACACCGCCAGCTGCGCCGCGATCTCTTCCTGCGTAACACGCTGACCCGGAGCCAGCGTGCCGTCACTGATGGCGGCGAGCAGCGCGCGATAGACCTGATCTACCCGGTCGGGCGAGCTTAGCAACTTGACAAGCGGGGCATTCACAGCAAGCGGCATCAGCGTGGAGATGGAAAACGGAAGACGGAAAAAGGAGGACGGAAAAAGAAGCGTCATCAAGTCCGTATACAGAATACAGGCATTGCTGCTGCGGCACAAGGCGGGGTCTTGACGGCCATTGCCCTCGGCAGCAATGGCCGCAAGAACCCCGCCATCGGCGCCTTGGCAGTCCCTGGCTTTGCCTGGCTTTGCCTGGCATCTGATGCGCCGTTCCGGGAACGCTCAAGACTTCTGCGCTCTGCGCTACCCTGCCCGGCCCAAGACTGCTGCAGGAGCGCTACATGAGTCACCCAACCAGCCGAATCTTCAACGACAACTCGCTGTCCATTGGCCGCACGCCTCTCATTCGCTTGAACCGAATAACCGATGGCGCCAAGGCCACCGTGCTGGCCAAGATCGAGGGCCGCAACCCGGCCTATTCGGTCAAGTGCCGCATCGGCGCGGCGATGATCTGGGACGCTGAAAAACGCGGCCTGCTGGGGCCCGGCAAAGAGATCGTTGAACCCACCAGTGGCAACACCGGCATCGCGCTGGCCTTTGTGGCTGCGGCGCGCGGCATCCCGATCACGCTGACGATGCCCGACACGATGAGCATTGAACGCCGCAAGCTGCTGCTGGCCTATGGCGCGCGGCTGTTGCTGACCGAAGGCGCCAAAGGGATGAAAGGCGCGATTGCCAAGGCTAAAGAGATTGTCGCCAGCAACCCGGCCAAGTGGGTGCTGTTGCAACAGTTCAACAACCCCGCCAACCCGGCCATCCATGAGACCACCACAGGCCCCGAAATCTTTGAAGACACCGGCGGCAAGGTTGACGTTTTTGTGGCCGGAGTAGGCACCGGCGGAACCATTACCGGTGTGTCGCGCTACCTGAAACACACGCGCGGCCTGCCACTGATCAGCGTGGCGGTGGAACCCACCGCCAGCCCCGTGCTGACGCAGCACCGCACCGGTCAGGAAATCAAACCCTCACCGCACAAGATCCAGGGCATTGGCGCCGGTTTTGTGCCGGACGTGCTGGACATGAGCCTGGTGGATGCCATCGAACAGGTGAGCAACGATGAAGCGGTGGACATCGCACGGCGCCTGGCGCGCGAGGAAGGCATCCTTTGCGGCATTTCTTGCGGTGCCGCAACGGCGGCCGCGCTGCGCTGGGCGCACAAGCCCGAAAGCGCGGGCAAGACGATCGTTGTCGTGCTGCCGGATTCGGGTGAGCGCTACCTGAGCACGGTGCTCTTTGATGGCCTGTATGACGCGGCTGGTGTGCCGACCGCAGCCTGAAACCGCAGCCCGAATCCGGCTGTCTAACCTTGCGGTTGACTCAGCGCCCGCTGCTGCTTGCAGACGTTGTCGCCGGTCACGGTCAGCCGCAGACTCCCACCGTTCCATTCGAGCCAATTCATGCTGACGTAGTCGTCAATGTCACGGGTGGCAATGTCGCCAGCGCGCTGCTGTTTGAGTAGCACGACAGTGGCCGGCAGTGCGCTGCGCAGCGCCTCCTGCCGGATTGCGGGTGTGCGGTGCAGGGGTTGTGTCATGGGCGTTAGTGGTGGCGCTTGAAGGGGGCTCTTGAAGGGCTCTAGCTGGGTACTGCACAGGTCTGCAAACAACCACGTTACCACTGCCGTGCGACACCGGAACCCGTCATTTGGTGCGCTTGTGAATGATATGGTCAGGGTCTTCCCGAGGCTGCATGACAAGAGGGCTGCACATGATCGATTCCCTGCTGCTCACCGCTGCGCGCATCAGCACCTTTGAGCTTGACCGCGGCCTCACGCACGCCAGCGGATTCTTCTTTGAACGCGACGACAGGCTGTACCTGGTGACGAGCCGCCATGTGCTGATCGACACCCCCAGCAAACACTTCCCCAATCGCATCGAGATCGAACTGCACACGCGTGAAGACGACCTCGCCAAGTCGGTCGGTTTTTCAGTGCTGCTGTACAGCGACGGCAAGAGCCAATGGCATCAGGGCGAGGACACGGCGGGCGAGATCGACATCGCGCTGCTGGAACTGGACCGCGCCGCGCTGCCGCCAGACGCAGTCATCCGCGCTTTCACGCCGGCGCATATCCAGCCGGCAGCGGGTGGGTCGGTGGAGGTTGGCAGCTCGGTGCTGATCGTCGGTTTCCCACTGGGCTTTCACGACACGCTGCATCACTTGCCCGTGGTGCGCCAGGCGGTGGTGGCGTCGGCTTTCGGCATGCGCTTTCAGGGCCAGGGCTACTTCCTCACCGACGCCCGCACCCACCGCGGCACCAGCGGCGCACCGGTGGTGCTGCGCGACAGCACTGCAGACGGCACGCAAGCCTTGCCCTGGAAGCTGCTGGGCGTGCATTCCGCGAGCCTGGACATGAAAGACCGCGACCGCGTGCAGGACGAGACGCTGGGGCTGAACTGCGCCTGGTATGCGGACATGCTGATGACCCTGAGCGCAGCCCCGGTCGGCATGCCAGCGCCCGGCGCTGGCTGAGGCAGCCGGGCTCTTAGCGGAACAGGCCCAGCCGCTGGGCTTCCAGCGCCGCTTCAGCGCGAGAGCTGACGTTGAGCTTGCGGTAGATCTGCTTCACGTAGTCGGCAATCGTGTGCCGGCTCAGGCCCAGTTGCACGCCGATCTCGGGCAACGTGTAGCCCTTGGCCACACGCAGCAGCACTTCGCTTTCGCGGTCGGTGAGATTGACCACCGGCATCGCGTTGAGCGACGCCGCCGTGGGCTTGGCCTTGGCGCTGAAGTAGGCCATCACGCGGCGCGCAATGCTGGGCGACAGCGGCGGTTCACCCTGGCTGATGCGCTGCAGCTGTTCGGTGATGAGCTCGCGCGCCTGCTCTTTGAGGATGTAGCCGAAGGCGCCGGCTTGCAGCGCGGGGAAGAGGTGTTCGTCGTCGTCGTGGATGGTGACGATCACGCTTTGCGCGTCAGGCTGCATGTCGCGCAGCTTCGTCACGACATCGACACCCGAGCCGTCGGGCAGGCCCAGGTCGATCAGCGCCAGGTCAAACTTCACACCCGCCACCAGGGCCAGCGCATCCTGCACGCGCGAACTTTCTGAAATGGTGGCACCCGGAAACACCTGCAGCACGAGCTTGCGCAGCCAGGCCCGGATTTCGGGCAGGTCTTCAAGCAGCAGGATGGTTTTCATGGGCGGTAGGCGGTGTCAAAAAGGCAGCGATTTCGATGTTATCGGCCGCAGCCCGCGCATCACGATGCCCGCGTTGCCCGATCAAGGGGAACCGTGAGGCGTATCACGGTTCCATAGCCCGGCCCGCTCTCCACCAGGCACTGCCCCTGCAACTGCTTGGCCCGGTTCTTCATGCTGGCCAGGCCATGGCCGCGGTCCAGGCGGCCGTCGATCTCGCTGGAGATGCCGTCGCCGTTGTCCTGCACGAAGAGCTGGAAGTCACCGTCGGCTATTGCAGCGCTGACACTGCAGCTGCTGGCGCCGCTGTGCTTGATGACGTTGCTGGTGGCCTCGCGCAGGATGCGCGTGGTCTGCACGTAAGCGCGTGCGCTCAGCGTCTGCGGCAGGTCTTCAGGCGCGTCCCAGGTGCCGTCGATGCCGGCCTGCGCCAGCCGGCTGATGACCTCGGCGCGCCAGTCCCCGAGTGCATCGGCCAGCCGCACCGGCCGCCCGGTGAGGCCGCGCACCGACAGGCGCATCTCTTCCAGCGCTTCGCGCGCCAGCGTGGAGATTCGTTCGGATTCGCTGGTGTGCACGATGGTCAGCAACTTGGCGCCCAGGTCGTCGTGCAGGTCGGCAGCAATGCGCTTGCGCTCGCGTTCGGTCACTTGCTCGACACGAAGCTCCGACAGCTGGCGGAAGTTGCGTTCGATTTCGGCCGTGGCTTCGCGGATGCGTTGCTCAAGCTGCTGCTTGCCCTGTTCGGCCTGGTACAACGCGTGGCCGTGCTGTTGCACCAGGCGCAGGCCCACCAGCACAAAGATGACCGGCACCACCAGTTCGGCGATGTGCGCAGCCAGCGCGGGTGCGCCCGCCCATTGCACGGCAAATTCGATCAGGCCCGCCAGACCGACGGCCGCCAGCAGCGTTGCCATGACCCAGAACGACCGCGTGTGCCGGCGCCGGCGCAGGTGCCACACCGACGCCACCGCCACCTCCAGCGCCAGGGCTGCGTACCAGAGGTTGGCCACCGCGTTCATGTGCTGCGAGCCCGCAGCCAACAGCGTCAGGGCCAACAGCGCGCACTGCAGCGGCAGCGCGCGGTCCACCCAGTGGTAGCGCACGCCGGCATAGCGCAGCAGGAACTGCACCGCCGCCCAGGTGATGAAGCCCAGCATGGCGCAGACCAGGAATTCCACCGCCACATGGCCCAGCGGCACACTGCGAATCCAGAGCCGCGCGTTGACCAGCGCCCAGCCCACGCACAGGGCACCAAAGTAGGCCAGGTGGCTTTCTCGCCGGTTGATGAAACCCAGCACGAACATGAAGCCGCCCGTCAGCAGCAGCGTGGCGCTGACGGCCTGCGGTGCGGCCACCTGCAGCGCCGTCTGGCGCGCATGGCGCTGAGCCAGTGTCGACTGCGGGCCGATGCGCAGCGCCGACAACCCGCCCGCACGCAGGCGCGACCCCGAACTGGCCAGCATGTGGCCTGCCACCTTGAGGTCCAGCACATTGCCATCGGCCTTGAGCAACGCCGCCGGCAGCGGCACCAGCTGCGGGTGGTTGCAGTGGTTGGTGAGCGGCACGGCCATCTGGCCGCCGCTGTGCAGCAACTGGCCGTTGAGGTAGACCTCGAAGTTGCTGCAGACATGGTCCACCTGCAACGCCAGCAGTTCATCCACGCTGTCCAGGGTCTGCGCCGCAAAGACCACGCGATACCACAGCGTGCCGGCAAAACCGGGGCGGGTGCCGACCATTCGTCGGGCAGGCCCACCGCAGCGGTCGGCACGCCCTGCGGGAATGCGGTGCCTTTGCCGTTCGCGCTGTCGGGCGCCGTCATGGCGCTGACGACTCGAAGCATCTGCGCCGCGGTGTCGGCATGGACTTCGGCACGGGCATCCGTGGGCTGCAGGCTCAGGCACAGCAGCCACAGGATCAGGGCAAGGCGCGTCATCAAGCCGTGGATTCTGCATGCCGGCAGTGGAGGTGGGGCGCTGCGACAATGCACACCCGTGTGCCACTTGCCATTCAACGGCCTGCATCTTGATCCGACGCCACACTTTCGAAGACGCTGACAACCGCCGCCTGTCCCATGTCTGCGGCCCGCTGGACGCGCACCTGCGCAGCATGGAGGCCAACCTGGGGGTGAGCCTGCTGCGGCGCGCTGCGACCTTCCGCATCCAGGGCCCGGGTGATGCGGTGGACCGCACGGTGGCATTGTTGGACGCGCTGTACGCCCGAGCTTCAGAGCCGATTGGCGACCGCACGCTGCAGCTGATGCTGGTGGACGCTGGCAAAGCGTCCAACGCCACCAACGGGTCCACCGCCAGCGCGCCCGGTGAACCCGTGGTGCTGCACACCCGCCACAGCGACCTGAGCGGGCGCACGCCCAACCAACTGCAGTACCTGCAGCAGATGTTGGCGCACGACATCACCTTCGGCATCGGCCCGGCCGGAACCGGCAAGACCTTCTTGGCCGTGGCCTGTGCGGTCGACGCGCTGGAACGCCACAGCGTGCAGCGCATCGTGCTGACCCGGCCGGCGGTGGAAGCGGGGGAAAGGCTTGGCTTCCTGCCCGGCGACCTGGCGCAGAAGGTGGACCCGTACCTGCGCCCGCTGTACGACGCGCTGCATGACCTGATGGGCTTTGAGCGCGTGACGAAAGCATTCGAGAAGCAGCTGATCGAAATTGCGCCGCTGGCCTTCATGCGCGGGCGCACGCTGAACCACGCCTTCGTCATCCTGGACGAAGCACAGAACAGCACGCGCGAACAGATGAAGATGTTCCTGACGCGCATCGGCTTCGGCAGCAAATGCGTGGTGACCGGCGACGTGAGCCAGATCGACCTGCCGCCCGGCATGCCCAGCGGCCTGGTGGATGCAGCGCAAGTGCTGCCGCGCGTCAACGGCATCGCCTTCACCCACTTCACGGCCGCCGACGTGGTGCGCCACCCGCTGGTGGCGCGCATCGTGGACGCCTATGACCAGGCGCGGCTGGGTGGGTCTGAAGCAGAGGTCAGGCGATGAAACCCGCGCTGGACCTTGCCCCGCGACCCGAACTGCGACCCGAACTGCAACTTTCGCTGCAATTCGCCGACGCGCAGCACCGCAGCCACCTGCCACGCCACCACGTGGCGCGCTGGATCCGCGCCGCGCTGGCGCAGCGGGGGCAGATCACGGTGCGCATCGTCGGCGCCGAAGAAGGCTTGACGCTCAACCGCGAATACCGCCAAGAGGACCACGCCACTAACGTGCTGACCTTCGACTACCAGCACACGCCCATCGTGATCGCCGACCTGATCCTGTGCGCGCCCGTGATTGCAAAGGAAACGCGCGAACAGCGTATTCCGCTGGCCGCGCACTACGCGCACCTGCTGGTGCACGGCACGCTGCACGCGCAGGGTTTTGACCATTTGCAAGACGTCGACGCAGTGCGCATGGAAGCGCGTGAGAGCCAGATCATGCTGGCCTTGGGTTTCGCCGATCCGTATCGGCGTTAGCCCTTCATCGCGGATCGACCGATCTACTTGGTGCCAAAGATGCGGTCACCCGCATCGCCCAACCCCGGCACGATGTAGCCGTGTTCGTTCAACTGGCGGTCAATGGCTGCCGTGTAGACCGGCACATCCGGGTGGTGGGCGTGGAATTTCCGGATGCCTTCGGGCGCCGCCAGCAGGCTGACGAAGCGGATCGAACGCGGCCGCGTTTCCTTCAACCTTTCCACCGCCGCCACTGCCGAATTGCCGGTGGCCAGCATGGGGTCAAGCACGATGGCGTCACGTTCGTGCATGTCGTGCGGCATCTTGAAGTAGTACTCCACCGCCACCAGCGTCTTCGGGTCGCGGTACAAGCCGACGTGGCCGACACGCGCGCCCGGCACCACTTCCAGCATGCCGTCCAGAAAGCCGCTGCCGGCACGCATGATGACGACGAACACCGTCTTGCGGCCTTCGATCACGGGCGACATCATTTTCTCCAGCGGCGTCTCGATCTCGATCAGCTGCATCGGCATGTCGCGCGTGACCTCGTAGGCCATCAGCATGCTCAATTCATAAAGCATGCGGCGGAAGCTGCTGGTGCTGAGGTCCTTCTGGCGCATCAGCGTGAGCTTGTGCTGGACCAGGGGGTGGCTGACGACGTGGACTTGCGGTGTGTTCATGGCCGCAAGGATACGCAGAAGTCATGCCACGCCGCGCGGGGTCTTCCAGTCGCGCTTCCCGTCGCGCTCCCGTCGCGCTCCCGGTCGCGCTCGCCGTCGCGCTCCCAGTCGCCCTACCAGTCGCTGTGAATCTGCACCGCCAAGGCCTGCCGGTCAGACGCCTTGCCGTCGCGCATGCGCGCCACCACGGCGGCATCGCATTCGCGGCGCAGTTCCACCGCCTTGGACTGCGTGTTCTCGGGCCGCGCTTCGTCGACGTCCCAGAAGCGGCCCCAGCCGCGCTGCGCGGGCTGGTCGGGTTGTTTGTCAGGTGGTGCCTCAAATTCGAGTTCGCCGATGCCGTGGAACTGCGTCTGCGGTGCGTCCGGGTGAGTGCCGCTCCAGCGGTAGACGACCCGTCGCACGTCGGCGTGCACTTCCACGACCTGCCCGCGCCAATGGGCGGCGGTCTGGCCTGCGCGGTCGTAGGCCTGGCCGCGCAGTTGCAGGCTCTCGGTGGTGTCGTCGTAGTCCAGGCGCAAGAAGCTGATGGCGCTCTGGCCCGGCCCACGGATGCGTTCCCACCAGTCGCCGGCCAGCAGCATGGCCATGGCTTGCGAATGCGCGCGCCGCACCATTGCGGCCGGGCTGATGCGGCGCAGCGCGCCCAATTCGCGCACGCGCTGGGCAATCTGCGCGCAGCGTGGCTGCAGCGCAAGCGCCAAGGGTTGGCCCGCGGCCAGCACGTAGTCGGCCGAGACGACAGCCAGCAGATCGCTCGGCAGCTTCAGGTCCTGCCCCTGGCGGTGGACCATGAAGCAACGCGGCCGGCCGAGCGCGCCGATGAAAAAACCCAGCTCGAAGATCACGTTGTCACGCGGCGCGCGCTGTTGGCGGGCGCGGCTGACAACGCGGTCATCGCCGCTGATGACTGCGACCGCGAAGTCGGCCTGTGCAGCCACCGCTTCCAGCGCTTCGATATAGGTGGCGCTGAGGCCGAACTCGGTGGTCCACAGGCGGATGTCAGCGCCTGCACCCAGCGCATGTTGCAGCCCCGCCTGGACAGCCAGCGCTTCGGGCAGGCC
>JAYSYB010000353.1:0-4923 GCA_043716775.1 Rubrivivax sp. | reverse complement strand
GAGTCCCCAAGCCCCCACCCCCACCCTCACCGCATCTCCACCCGACCATGAGCGCATTCAACGAAGAACGCGTGCTCAGCGTGCACCACTGGACCGACCGCCTGTTCACCTTCACCACCACGCGTGACCCCACGCTGCGGTTTTCCAACGGCCACTTCACGATGATCGGCCTTCGCGTCAACGGCAAGCCGCTGCTGCGTGCCTACAGCATCGTCAGCGCCAACTACGAAGAACATCTGGAATTTCTCAGCATCAAGGTGCCCGAGGGCCCGCTGACGAGCCGGCTGCAGCACATCCAGGTGGGCGACAGCATCATCGTCGGCAAGAAGCCCACGGGCACCCTGGTGGTGGACTATCTGCTGCCCGGAAAACGCCTCTACATGCTGTCTACCGGTACGGGCCTGGCGCCCTTCATGAGCATCGTGCGCGACCCCGACACCTACGACCGCTTTGAGCAGGTCATCCTGGTGCACGGCGTGCGCCAGGTGGACGAACTGGCCTACCACGACCTGCTGGTGGAACACCTGCCCAACCATGAATTCCTGGGCGATCTGGTGACCAGCAAGCTGCGCTACTACCCCACCGTGACGCGCCAGGCCTATCGCAACATGGGCCGGGTCACCGAGCTCATCGATACCGGCAAGCTGGCGTCAGACTTGCAAGCACCCGAGCTCGACCCCGCGAATGACCGGGTGATGATCTGCGGCAGCCCCGGCATGCTGCGCGACCTGAAAGTGCTGTTGGAAAAACGCGGTTTCCATGAAGGCAACACCTCCAGGCCTGGTGACTTCGTCATCGAGCGCGCCTTCGCCGAACAGTAATTCCGGCAGCCTTGCGATGCGTCGGGCGGACGTTGAAAGCGATCCACGCACGACACTCTGATGCGATGCAGCTCCGGTGCTGTCGGCGGTTTTACGCTTTGTCCAGTCACCGACGCGCCGGCGTTTCACCCGGGTTGCCAGGGCTGTTCAAATAGCGCCATGAAAAACGCTGAAGCCTTTCGCCCCCACCTGCGCTTGCCCGACCCGCGCATCGAAGTCTTCGACGACCGCTTCCTGGCGCTGCGGCTGTTGTCGGGCACGGTCGAACAGCTCGCCACCGGCTTTTACTGGGCTGAAGGGCCGGTGTGGTTTGGCGACGGGCGCTACCTGCTGTTCAGCGACATCCCCAACAACCGCATCTTGCGTTGGGACGACTGTTCTGGCGCGCTCAGCGAATTTCGCAAGCCGTCCCACCACGCCAACGGCCTGGCCCGCGACCGCCAAGGCCGGCTTCTGGCCTGCGAACACGGCACCCGCCGCGTCACGCGCACCGAATACGATGGCCGCATCACCGTGCTGGCCGACAGCTACCAGGGCAAGCGGCTGAACTCACCCAACGACATCGTCTGCCAAAGCGATGGCAGCATCTGGTTCACCGACCCGCCATTCGGCATCCTGGGTTGGTGGGAAGGTGAGCCGGCCACGCCTGAGTTGCCACACGGCGTGTACCGCATCGACCCGGTGTCGGGTGAGCTAACGTGTGAACTGGATGATCTTCAAGGCAGCAACGGGCTGGCCTTCAGCCCCGACGAAAAGCGGATGTACGTGGTGGAAAGCCGAGCCGCACCACACCGCAAGATCTGGGTCTATGACGTGGAGGGTGCAGGCCTGAAGAACAAGCGCCTGTTTGTCGATGCCGACGGCCCCGGCGCCTATGACGGCATGGCGGTTGATGCGCAAGGCAACGTCTGGTGCGGTTTTGGCAGCGGCGGCGCGGCAGGCGCAGACCTCGAAGCGCTGGACGGCGTGCGGGTGTACAACGCCGCCGGCGAGGCGCTGGCCCATATCCACCTGCCGGAACGCTGCGCCAATCTGTGCTTTGGTGGTGCCATGAACAACCGCCTCTTCATGGCCAGCAGCCATTCGCTGTATGCGCTGCATGTGAACGTGCGCGGGGCGGTGTAGAGCCAGCTTCCGCCACGCCGGCCAGGGTCAGGGCACGAACGCGGCCACCAGGCGCTCGACGCGCTTCCCGTTGGGTGCCACCAGCGCGTCCAGCAATTTTCGCCGTTCAAGTTTGAAACCTGCTGCATGAGCATGTGCTCGCAGATTGACGCCCACGGGCCCGTGCCGGGCAGTCGCGGCGCAGGGACCCCTGGGGTGTAGCCGTGGTCGACACCGAGTTCGATCAAGTCCGCAGCCTGCTGCCCCGCCCACAGCACCATCGAACACACGGCCCAAGCTAGCGATGCGCCGCTGCAGTCTGGATGGGGATGCAGTTCTGAACGCAAATGCCATGGCGGATTTGCCGCGACGCCACCGGGCATGTCCTGTTCCGCTGCGGGCCGGCAGCGAGTAGCGTGGTTTTGGGATATGTGGCCCTGCGGTCACGGCCCTGTCACGGCGATTGCATAGCCTGCCGCTGGACGCCAACTGCACCTAAGGAGACAACGATGCACACCCCCAAACGCTGGGCCGCTGCGGCCGCTGCAACCCTGATCGGCCTGGCACTGACCAGCACCGCCACACTGGCACGCGCCCATGACGACGACCTGCCCGGCTTCAAGGCGCCGCTGGTCATTGGCCACCGCGGCGGTGGAAACGGTTATTTGCCGGAGCACACGCTGGAGGCCTACGCCCTGGGCATTGAACTGGGTGCCGACTTCGTCGAACCCGATCTGGTGGTCACGCGGGACGGCCACCTGATCGCGCGCCACGAGCCCAACCTCATTGGCACCACCAACGTCGCCAGCCTGCCGCAGTTTGCAGCGCGCCGCCGCACGGTGATGCTGGACGGTGTGCCTGAGAACGGCTTCTTCGCCAGTGACTTTACGCTGGCCGAGATTAAGCAGCTGCGCGCCATCCAGCCGCTGCCAGAACGCGGGCGCGCTTTCGACGGTCTCTACCAGATTCCGACGCTCGAAGAGGTCATCGACCTGGTCAAGCGCAAGACGGCCGAAAAGGGCCGGCGCATTGGCATCTACCCCGAAACGAAGCACCCCACATACCACCAGCAGATCGGTCTGGCGCTGGAAGACCGGCTGCTGCGCGTGCTGACGCGCGCGGGCTGGAACCACCGCGGCGCGCCGGTCTTCATCCAGTCCTTCGAGACAGCGAACCTGCGCTACCTGCGCACGCGCACGCGGCTGCCGCTGATCCAGCTGGTAGATGCGGACGACATCGCACCCAACGGCGCGTTGACCTTCGCAGCACCCTACGACAAGCCCTACGACTGGGTGGTCTCGGGCCGCGCGGGCCTCTTCAGCGACCTGCTCACGCCTGCTGGCCTGGCCGAGGTGCGCACCTATGCGGACGGCATCGGCCCGTGGAAGCCATACATCCGCAGCTCGGCCTGCATCCGCGTGGTGGCCGGCGCCTGCCAGGACGTCAACGGCGACGGCCGGGTCAACGACGGCGACCGCGCGCTGCTGCCCGCCACTGATCTGATTGCGCGTGCGCACGTGTTGGGCCTGCTGGTGCACCCCTACACCTTTCGCAGCGAACAGCGCCGCTTGACGTCCGACTACGCGGGCAGCCCGGTCAGTGAATACCTGATGTTCTACGAGCTGGGTGTGGACGGCCTGTTCAGCGACTTCGCCGATGATGCGGTGGCCGCACGGGTGATGTTCCGCCTGAAGACCGACCCGGCGTATCGCGCCTGCCTGGTCAACAACCGCTGCGGGCGAAACGACCACGGCGGCCGCGACTGAACCCAGACTGATCGGCTTCAATCTGAAGCAATTTCCAGCACCAAGCGCGACGGCACATCGCCGCGCGTGAGGTGCTCGGAAGCCGCTGTTGATGGCCGACAGCGGCCGCATGTTTTGAAGCAGCGGTCGGCTTCAGCCAGCGACAGCTCCAGAGGGTTGGTGGTGACGTGTTCGAAGCTCTTCAGCACCGTCATTCGGGCTCACGCTTCGGTGGGCCATGCGGTTGTTCCCTGGGTTGCAAGCACTTGACGCTCCCGCGCGGCTGCACCGGGGGCGTCAAACCGGTCAGTCGCCGCTGTAAGGCGTGCCGTAGAACTTGTGCACCCCACTCGCCCAGGTCTTGTCGGACATGGCGGGCCAGCGGTCCTGGTTGAAGCCGGGCGCGTCCTTCAGCTGAGCCTTGGGTACGTTGAGCGTGAAGCGCTTGTTCACGGTGTCCAGCTTCAGCGCAGCCCAGGGTACGGCAAAGAGCTTGTCGCCCATGCCAAGAATGCCGCCGAAGGACAGCACCGCGTAAGCCACCTTGCCGGTGGCCATGTCGAGCATGAATTCCTTGATGTCGCCAAGGTCCTCGTCGTCAGCGTTGTAGACGTCGTTGCCCAGCAGCGTATTGGCGCCCATCAGTGAAGGGCCGGGGCCGTCGTTGTTGCGCGCGTACATGCCGAAGTTGTCCCGGGTGACGTAGTTGGTGTCCATGAAATTCCTTCTGGAGTTGCGAGTGGATAGGGGTCGGATGAGCCCACCGGTCTGGCCAAAGTGCGCGCCGGGTTGGCGGCGCGAGCCAAGCACTGCGGGAACCTTAGGCAGGCGACTGCGGTCGGTCTGTGCGTCACCCCACGCTGCCCGCGCAGCCTGCGCGCCGCTGCAATGGACGCTGCTGAAACCCTGATGACGTTGTGTTGTCAAGCGCACGGACCGGCGGGCTTGTCGTCGTTACGGTCTGTCCGCCGCCGCCGAGCGCGTCGCGCAAAGGCACCGTCAACTCTTCAACCAGGATCACCATGAACACCAAAGACATCAATCCCACACGGATGGCACGCGCCATTCGCACCTTGGCCCCGCTGGGTCTGGGCTTTGCTGCCGTGCTGGCCGCATCGGCTCCTGCGCAGGCATCGAGCCACCGCGAAGCACCTTTCATTGCGGGGCAGGCGAAGGTGGATGCCACTGACCTGTACATGTTTCGCAGCTATGAAGCCGGGCGCCAGAACTTCGTCACCGTCCTGGCCAACTAC
>JAYSYB010000352.1:0-1523 GCA_043716775.1 Rubrivivax sp. | reverse complement strand
CCATTGCGTATTCGGTGTCGTAGGCCAGCACCCAGAACAGGTTGCCCAGCAGCAGCCACCACGCGAGCGCGGGAACCCGCCCCTGAACGGCTGCGAAGGCCATCGGGATGCCGAAGCTGAAGGCCACGCCCAGCACTGCCTGCGGCATCGAGAAGAAGCGTTTCGTGAACGGGTAGACGATGCTGAGCGCGAGTGCGGCAAAGCTCCAGAGGATGGTCGCGCCGTTGGTGGTCAGCACCAGCACGAAGGCCAGCAAGGCGAGCAGCGCGCCGAGCACCAGTGCTTCTTTCGGACTGACCGCGCCACGGGTGACAGGCCGCTGCGCGGTTCGTTTGACGTGCTTGTCGAAGTCACGGTCGGCCACGTCGTTGACAGCACAACCCGCGCTGCGCATCAGAAAGGTACCGAGTGTGAACACGGCTATCAGATGCCAGCCGGGAAAGCCATGCGCTGCGATCCACAGCGCCGAAAGCGTCGGCCACAGCAGCAAGTAGCTGCCGGCAGGGCGGCTCCAGCGGATCAAGTCGAGGTAGAGTGACAGGCGGGACGAGGCAGAGGCGGCGGGCGTCATGGGCAGATTGTCCTACCTGAAACATGGGGTTCCGGTTTGGCGAGTGCGGCGTTAACCTCCTTGCTTGACACAACTTGCGTCTCGTTCTGAGTACTCATTCGACACAGCACTGCAGGAAATACCCATGACTATTGCCCGACGCAACATCCTCGGTTTGATCGCGGCCAGTGCAGCCACCGCCTTGACTGGCTGCGGCGGCGGCGGCGATGGTCCGAGTTCACGCCCCGTACGAGTGCTGAATCTGAATCCCGAGTTTCCTTCCGCAGAAGTCTCGATCCGCAACACGGTCGTCGCATCGATCCTGCCGTTCAAGGAATTGACGGGTCCCATCGAGGTTGCGTTCGGCGCGTACACCATCACGTTTCGAGATCGCACCGGCTTCGTCCCGCCCGTGGACTTCCCCAACATTCCAGCCAATGAGAACTCGGCGATCGAAGTGTTTTACCGCAACGGCATCAGCAACACGGTTGGGCTGCAGCCACTGCTCGAGAATTCGCCTCCGTTTGTCATCAACTTATTCGATTCGACCGAATCGTTGATCGTGGAACTCGAAGACGAATTTGGTACCGTGCAGAGACCGGTACCGGAACTGGCTTTTCAAGCCTCGGTTGCCCAGTCCTCGTTGAGCCGCCGGTGTGGCCTGCGCGTGTTTCGCTCCAGTGACCTCTCTGTGGTTTATGACTCGGGGCCGGTGCTTCTCGCACGTCCGCGAGCCATTCTGCTGTTCCCGCTGTCTGCGACGTTCCCATTCAATCCGATATTCGGACGGGTCGGCGTCATGGCACTGGACTACAGCGGAATCAGTGCGACTGCGGAAGTGTGGCCCGCCATCGCCTGACGGTGAACGACAGGTTCCGTTGCCGTCGGCCCGCGCCGTCAGCCTTCCAGCTGCTTCTGAAACACCAACCCGGCGTGCTCGCGCAGGGCGTGGAACTTGATCTTCGGCCAGTTG
>JAYSYB010000351.1:0-41093 GCA_043716775.1 Rubrivivax sp. | reverse complement strand
ATGCGGCCGCGCGCTCCCAGGCCCATTCGTTGACTTCGGTGGCGGTGAAGAGCGCATCGGGCGGCGCGGCAAAGGCCAGCATCACGCCGCTGGCGTGGGCATGCACTCGCGGGTCGGCAGCGGGCCACGACAACGCCCCGCACATCGACACCACCTGCGCGATCCAGCGGCCCTGTGCCGCGCCGTCGTCCGCAGCCGGGCCCAGCGGCACCAGCACCACGGTGGGGGTGGCGAAGTAGCGGTTGGCCCCGGTCAGCCGGCGTGAGTCTTCAAAAGCGTGGTGCGCTTCGGTTGGATCTGGTGCCTGTTCCGTCACCTGTTCCGCCACTTGGTCTGCCACCTGGTCCGTCACCTGGTCCGTCACCGTCAGTCCGCCGCTTCACCGACGAAGCGCAGGCCGCGTTCATCGCGCACGAAGCCGGCCGACAGGGGCGCGGCGTCGTCGGCTGCGGCGGTCTCCAGGCTGGCAGCGCCAGTCTCAAGGGCCTCCGCCGGCACCGCCCGCGAGTGCGACAGCGCCGCGGCCGGCGCCACGGCATGGGCCGGCGGACTGTTCACGCTGCCTTCTGGCTTGAACTTGATGACCTGCTTCCAAGACCGTGTCAGCGCGTCGGCAAACACCAGCAGCAGGTCACCGACCTGCCCCATGCGCAGCGCAGCGTCGATGGCTTCCTGCTCGTCGGGAATGACGGTGATGGCGCTGTCGGCCACGCCCTGTTCGCGCAGCACGGCGGCAATCATCTGCGGCACTTCGTCTGGCGCGCGGCCGCGCAGGCCGTCGTCGCGGCGGCAGATGTAGTGGTCGAAACGGCCAGCCACCGCCAGTGCGATGTCGCGGATGTCCTCGTCGCGCCGGTCACCGGGTCCGGCCACCACCACGATGCGCCGGCCGCGCACGTCCAGCCGCTGCGCAAGGTCGGCCATCACCCCCACCGCATGGGCGTTATGCGCGTAGTCGAAGATGACCTTGAAAGGGTGTTCGTCCCACACGTTCATGCGGCCCGGGGCCTGGAAGAAGGTGCTGTCAAAAGTGCGCAGGCCCTGGCGGATGGCGTCAAGCTTGATGTCGAGTGAAAACGCCATGGCCGCCGCGAACATCGCGTTCTGCACGTTGTGCATGGCGCGGCCTTCCAGCGTGGCAGGGATCAGGTGCGTCCACATCAGCGGAATGTGCCGGCCCTTGTCATACAGCGTGATCATCTGGCCGTTGACACCGGCCTCCAGCGCGCAGGCGCGGCCGCCGGCGCGGATGTGTTCACGCACCACCGTGTGATGGGGATTGACCGTGACATAACAAAGCGCCTTGGCGTCGGTGTGCGCGGACATGCGGATGACGTTGTCGTCGTCGGCATTCAGCACCGCGCAGTCGCGTGCCACTTCGACGACGATGCGCTTGACTTCCGCCAGCTGCTCAAGCGTGTCAATGCCTTTCATCCCGAGGTGGTCGCTCTTCACATTGAGCACCGCGCCGACGTTGATAAAAGGCACGCCCATGCCAGCGCGCAAGAGCCCGCCGCGTGCCACTTCCAGCACGGCGATGTCGATCTTCGGGTCGGCCAGCACCATGCGCGTGGCCACGGGGCCCGTCATGTCGCCTTCCACCGTGCGCTGGCCGTCGATGTAGACGCCGTCAGTCGTCGTCAGCCCGGGCGTGAAGCCCGCCATCTTGGTGATGTGCGCCAGCATGCGCACCGTCGTTGTCTTGCCATTGGTGCCGGTGACGCAAGCAATCGGCACGCGCGACGCGGTGCCGGCCGGGAACAGCATGTCGATGACCGGCCCCGCCGCGTCGCGCGGCGTGCCCTCGCTGGGCGCCACGTGCATGCGGAAGCCTGGCGCGGCGTTGACTTCGCAGATGCCGGAGCCGGCGTTGACGGTGGCCTTGTGGCTTTCGGTGATGTCGGGGCAAAGAAAATCGACACCGCCCACGTCCAGGCCTATTGCTGTCACCGCACGAACGGCCATGTCGCGGTTGTCGGGGTGGATGACGTCGGTGACGTCGGTGGCAGTGCCGCCGGTAGAAAGATTGGCCGTGCTGCGCAGCAGGACTTCCTGGTCTTCGGCCGGGATCGAATCGGGCGACAGGCCCTGGCGGTTCAGCATCATGTCGGCCTGCGCGTCCAGCTCGATGCGCGTCATCACCTTCTCGTGCCCCACGCCGCGCCGCGGGTCGCGGTTGACCAGGTCCACCAGCTGGCGGATGGTGTGCGCGCCGTTGCCCACCACGCGCCCCGGCGTGCGCCGTGTGGCGGCGATGAGTTCACCGTTGACGACCAGCAGCCGGTGGTCGTCTCCACTCAAATACGTCTCGACGATGACGCTGCTGCTGTGCGCTTCAGCAGCCATGAAACCTGCGCGCACGTCGTCGGCGTTTTTCAGTCCGATGGAAATACCGCGGCCGTGGTTGCCGTTGTAGGGCTTGGTGACGACGGGGTAGCCCAGGCGTTCTGCCGCACGCACGGCCCGGTCCGCACTGCGCACCAGTTCTTGTCTGGGCACCGGCAGGCCGTTGTTGGCCAGGATCTTGTTGGTCTCTTCCTTGTCCTGCGCCAGTTCCACCGCGATGTAGCTGGTGCGGCCCGTGACCGTGGCCTGGATGCGCTGCTGAAACTTGCCGTGACCCAGCTGGATGAGGCTTTGTTCGTTCAGCCGCAGCCAGGGGATGTTGCGCTCGACGGCGGCCTTGACGAGCGACGCGGTGGACGGCCCGAGCGCGCGACGCTGGGCGTAGCGGATGTAGTCGTCCCGCGCAGCCGTCCAGTCCCAGCCCTCGGGCACGCTGCCAACGGGCTGGATGGCCACTGGCAACAGTGAACACAACAAGCGGATCGCCAGTTCACCCGCTTCGATGCCTTCGTCGCGCTGGGCGTATTCGTACACCACCGAATAAACGCCCGGCCGGCCATCGACGCTGCGCGTCTTGCCAAAGGTGACGTCTTCACCGGCGATGTTCTGCAACTCGATGGCCACGTGCTCAAACACATGCCCCAGCCAGGTGCCTTCGTTGGCGTCGCTGGGATCCGCCGCATCCCCCCGCATGCGGCGGATGAAGCCGCCCGGCACGCGGTAGCTGCAACCGTGCTCCTGCAAACCCGGCAACGCCGCCACCAGCGCATCCACAAACGCCGTGCCGAGCCGGCCCGTGGGCCAGGCTTCCAGCGCACCCAGGTCCAGCACCAGCTTGATGACGGGGAAGTGCGCGTACAGCGACGGGCCGACATAGACGTTGCGTTCAAGGATCTTCATGGGGCCAGGCTGCCTCTCAACTTTTGGGGACGTTCAGGGTGCCGGCGTCGGCCTGCCGCGTGTGCAGGTTGAAGGTGGCGCCCTGCGTCAGGATGTGCAGCTTCACCCCCAGCAGGCACACGGGCCGGCCTTCGTGGACCGTGTCCATCGACGAGAAGTTGACCTCGGCCGCATCCACCACCGTGATGCCGCCCGACCCTTCCACATGCACGGTGTTGTCGGGCGCGATGAAGGCCGCCGTGTCTTCGTCCAGGCCGATGCCGACGGCAAAGGGGTTGTAGGCCAGTGCGGTCAGCAGCCGGCCCAGGCGGTCGCGCTGGCGGAAGTGCTGGTCGATGATGAAGCGGTTGGTCAGCCCCAGGCCCGCAGCCAGGCGCACGCTGCCGGCTATGGGGGTGCTGCCTTCGTCGCCGAAGGCAATCATGTGTTCACTGATGAAGGCCGCACCCGCGCTGGTGCCGGCCACCGGCACGCCGGCCGCGTTCATCATGCGCACGGCTTTGGCCACGGGCGTGCCGCCCAGCAGCGTGGACAGGCGCAGCTGGTTGCCGCCGGTGAAGAAGATGCCGCTGGCGCGCTGCAGACGGTCGATGCGGCTGGGTTCTTCGCAGTCGCGCCGGGTGTCGAAGTCCACGGCCGTCACCCGCGCTGCGCCCAGGTCAGCAAAGATGCGTTCGTAGCGCGGCCCGGTGCTGCGCAACTGGCTGGCGGTGGGGATGACGACGATGTCGGCCTGGTCACCGCCTGCCAGACGCAGGAAGCGCTTCAGAATCTGCGGTGCGTTCTCTTTTTCTTCAGCGCCGCCGATGGGGATGATCCACCCGCGCTCCTTGCCTTCGGCCACCTTGCTGGCGCACATGCTCATCGGCCCCCGTTTGTTGGGAGCCGATGATGCCAGCGCGGCGCGCCAGCAACCTGCCCCTCGGAACCGGGGGGTGGCCACTGGTGCGGCGCAGGGGCGCTGGACGGATGCCAGCCTTGGGCGGCTGACGCAGCGTCCGATTCAGCGCCTGACTCAACGCCCAGGGTCAATCGACCTTGGCGCCCGATGCCTTCACCACCTTGGCCCACTTCTTCGTCTCGACGTCGATGAACCGCACGAAGTCTGCCGGGCTCATGCCGCTGGGTATGGCGCCTTGCGACAACAGCCGCTCTTTCATCACCGGCGTGGCCAGCGCCTTGGCCGATTCTTGCTGCACGCGCAACACCACGTCGGCCGGGGTGCCGGCCGGGGCCAGCAGGCCAAACCAAGAACTGGCGTCGTAGCCCTTCAGCAGCGGGCCGCCCGCTTCTTCCACCGTGGGCACTTCGGGCAGGGCGCCTGAACGCGCCGCGCTCGTCACCGCCAAGGCCTTCAGCCGTCCGCTCTTGATGTGTGGCAGCGCACTCGGCAGGTTGTCGAACATCAGGTCCACGTTGCCGGCCATCAGGTCGATCAGCGCCGGGCCCGACCCGCGGTACGGCAAGTGCAGCATGAAGGTGCCGGTCATTGACTTGAACAGCTCGCCGGCCAAGTGGATGCTGGTGCCGTTGCCCGAACTGGCCATGTTCAGCCGCCCGGGGTTGGCCTTCAAGGCCTTGACGAGATCGGCCACCGTGTTGACCTTGTACTTCTGCGCCGCAGCCGGGTTGATGACCAGCACGTTGGGCACGCCTGCCACCAGCGTCACGGGCACGAAGTCCTTGACGTGGTCGTAGGGCATCTTCGGGTACAGGCTCGGGTTGATGGCATGCGTGCCCACCGTGCCCATCAGCAGCGTGTAGCCGTCGCCTGGCGACTTGGCCACTTCGGCCGCACCGCTGTTGCCCCCGGCGCCGGGCTTGTTGTCGACGACGAAGGGCTGGCCGAAGACACGCTGCAGTTCGGGCGCCAGCGCACGCGCCAGGATGTCGGTGGTGCCGCCGGCAGCAAAGGGCACGACGATGCGCACGGGCTTGGTGGGCCAGGCGGCCTGGGCGCGGGCCAACAAGGGCAGCAAGCCAGCCGCAGCGATCAGTTGACGGCGGTTCAGGTTCAGGGTCATGGGATCGGTCATGGGATCGGTCATGGGTGGGCGTCCTTGAAGGTATGCCGCCGAGTGTGCCGGCGGCTGCGGCAGCCGCCAGCGGGGGCATCCCTAGACCTCGATGCGGGAGCTGCCCTGTCACTGGGGGTCCTGTGGTGTGCAGCGGGGCGCTGCCCACGCGGTCGCCTCCGCGTCGAGCTGCCGGCGCGTCTGAAGGACACAACCTCTGGCAAGCACGCCTACAACTTCAATTCCAACCGCAACTGCCAGTTGGTGTAGCTCGGCCCGAAGCTCTGTGTCGTCGTGCGCTCGTTGGCCGTCGTCACCCTGTTGACGGAGCCATTCGCGTCTGTCGTCGTGTAGTCACGCGGGTCCAAATTGTTGGCCAGCAGGCGCAGGCCCGTCGTCGGGTTGATGGTCCACAGCGCAAACACATCCCCTATGCGCTTGGTGCTGACGCTGACGGTCTGGTCCACGTCCAGGCGCGTGGTGTAGCCGGGCACCCAGTTCAGCGTGCCGCCCAAGGTGATTGGCACGCCGCGCAGGCGGTAGTCGGCGCCGATGTTGCCGGTGGCCTTGGCTTGCTGGTCCAGTCGGTTGTCGGGGCCGGGCACGCTCTTGACGCGGCTGGTGTAGACGCTGAGGTTCGACTTCAGTTCCACGCCCGGCGCGCCGGAGAAGACTTGGTCGAGGCGAAACTTGGCTTCAAGTTCGATGCCGGTGGTGGTGGCGTCGCCGATGTTGCGCTGGCGGCGCACGTAGCGCGGGCCGTCGGACCAGGGCACGACCAGTTCCTTATCCACCTTGCTGCGGATCAAGTTGCTGATGTTGCGGTGGAAAAGATTCGCGCTGAGCACGCCCCCGCCTTCGGTGTAGCGCTCCAGTGCGATGTCAATGCCAGTGGCCAGTTCAGGCTTGAGCGTGGGGTTGCCCGCGTTGTCGGGAAAGTTGAGCGTGTTCTCCCGCGCGCCTGGGGTGGCGGGGTAGTCGCGGTTGATCGTCGGCCTGGCAATCAACGCACCCAGCGGCGGGCTGCGGTAGCTGCGCGTCAGGCTGATGCGCACCTGGTCGCGGCTCTTCGGGTCAGGCTTCCACACCGCGTGCAGCAGCGGCGTCCACACGCTCGTGCGGTTGGTGGGGCGCGCGCCCTGGCCGCTGTCGCCACGGGTCGTGATGCCTTCCCAGCGCAGGCCGGCGTGCACGCCCCAGTTCGGTGACAACTGCCACTCATCTTGGGCGTAAGCGGCCAGGCGCAGCACGCTGGCTTGCAGGTTGTCGCCAAAGTCGGCCAGGTCAGGCACCGAAACCCGTGTCTCACTGCGCGTGACAGCTTCGATCTCGGCCCCGCTGACCAGGCTGTGCACGGGCGCGGCCACGCCCGGTGCGTCGCCACCGCCAGTGATGCCGCTGCCCTTGACCGTGAGGTTCAGCGACCGCTCCCGCGTGCTGGCCTGGTCGGTGAAGGTGCGCCAGGGCTCGGCGCCGCTTGGAATTTGATATTCGGTGCGCAGCGTGTCGTTGCGCGACTGCCAGCTGCCCCCGTTGCCGTTCATTTCCAGCCGCACGTCACCGACGCGCTGGCGCCACATCGCGCCCAGGCGGGCGTTGGTGAAACGGCTGTCGCCGACCGTGGTGCCAGTGTCGTAGAAGTCTGGCGTGATGCCGGTCCGGGGGGGCAAGCGTTGAACCAGGCTGAGGTTGTTGTCGCTGTGGGCCTCGGTATGGAAGATCGACGGCATCAGCGACAGCGTGTCGCCCAGTTCGTTCAGCCGCCACAACAAGCGGCCCGAGAAGTTGCCACCGACGCGCTTTTCCACCAAATGAGACTGGCCCGTGCGGTCTTCATCCACGCTGTCGGCAGCGTCTTGAACCGTGGTGCGGCTGCCGTTGCGGCTTTCGCGCTGGGCCTTGAATACCCCGGCGTTGACGGTGTAGGTCAGCGGCCCGCTGCTGTCGTTGTGGCTCCAGTTGATGCCCGGTGAGAACTGGCCGTTCTCAAAGCCGAAGCCCAGGCGCAGGTCATTCAGCCGTCGCTTGAAGCCTTCACGCATGATGATGTTGATGGTGCCGGCGATGGCGCGGGCGCCGGTTTCTGCGGTGGGCGCGCGCAGGATTTCGATGCGTTCAATCTGCTCGGGCGTCAGGCTTTCCAGGCTGAAGCCGGGCGGCATGCGCTGGCCGTCGATCAACAGTTGGGTGAATCCACTCCCCAGCCCGCGCAGCCGCGGCGGGCCGCCACGGCCGGGCGCGCCGGGCGTGGAGACGCCGGGCAGGCGGCGCAGCACTTCGCCCACCGTGGCGTCGCCAAACTTGTCGATCTCTTCGCGGCCGATGACGATCTTGGACGCGGTGGAGCGGCGGCGCGCTTCGGTGTCGCTGCCGCGCGAGCCGGTGATCTCGATCACTTGCGCAGATGAAGCAGCTGAAGCGGGCGCGGCCGGCGCAACCGCTTGCGGCGGGCTGGGTTGCGACATCACCGACGCAGCGGCCAGCAGCAGAGACAAAGGCGCCAGCCAACGGCGCATGGGCAACGACAACAGCATGTGGCTGATTGTCAGCGCAGCGTTGCAGAGTTCCCCCGCGCGGCGGCGGATTTGCTTTTCTTCACGCACACAGCCCGCCGGGCAAAATAGCCAAAACCCCTTGGAGCCGTCGATGAAAACCCGTGCAGCCGTGGCCTGGAAGGCCGGCGCCCCGCTCACCATTGAAACCGTTGACCTGGACGGCCCGCGCGCCGGCGAAGTGCTGGTGGAAATCAAGGCCACCGGCATCTGCCACACCGACCACTACACGCTCAGCGGCGCCGACCCCGAAGGCCTGTTTCCGGCCATCCTGGGGCACGAAGGTGCGGGCGTCGTCGTCGATGTCGGGCCGGGCGTCGCGTCGCTGCGCAAGGACGACCACGTGATCCCGCTGTACACGCCGGAATGCCGCGGCTGCAAGTTCTGCTTGTCACGCAAGACCAACTTGTGCCAGCTGATCCGCGGCACGCAGGGCAAGGGCCTGATGCCCGACTCGACATCACGCTTCAGCCTGGACGGCAAGCCCATCCTGCACTACATGGGCACCAGCACCTTCAGCAACTACGTCGTCGTGCCCGAGATCGCGCTGGCCAAGATCCGCAGCGACGCGCCCTTCGATAAGGTCTGCTATATCGGCTGCGGCGTCACCACCGGCGTCGGTGCGGTGCTGTTCACGGCCGAGGTGGAAGCCGGCGCCAACGTCGTCGTCTTCGGCCTGGGTGGCATCGGCTTGAATGTGATCCAGGGCGCGAAGATGGTGGGCGCCGGCAAGATCATCGGCGTCGACCTGAACCCCGCGCGTGAAGCGATGGCGCGGCAGTTCGGCATGACGCACTTCATCAACCCCAAAGACGTGCAGGCCGCGGGCGGCACGGTGGTGGACGCGATTCAGCAGCTCACCGACGGCGGCGCCGACTACAGCTTTGAATGCATCGGCAACACCACCACCATGCGCCAGGCGCTGGAGTGTTGCCACAAGGGCTGGGGCAAGAGCGTGATCATCGGCGTGGCAGCTGCTGGGCAGGAGATTGCGACCCGGCCGTTTCAACTGGTGACCGGCCGCGTCTGGATGGGCAGCGCCTTTGGCGGCGCGCGCGGCCGCACCGACGTGCCGAAGATCGTGGACTGGTACATGGACGGCAAGATCCAGATCGACCCGCTCATCACGCACACCCTTGCGCTTGAGGACATCAACCACGGCTTTGAGCTGATGGAACGCGGCGAAAGCATTCGCAGTGTGGTGGTGTATTGATGCAGGCTACGACGCTTGAAACGCTGGCTGAACACGCCTGCTTCGGCGGCGTGCAGGGCTTCTACCAACACGAGTCCAGCGTCATCGGCCTGCCGATGCGGCTGGGTGTGTTTCGCCCACCTCAGGCGTTATGCTCGGCCAGCAGTGCGGACGACAAGGTGCCGGTGCTGATCTACCTGGCGGGCCTGACCTGCAGCGAAGAAACCTTCGCGATCAAGGCCGGCGCGCAACGCCTGGCTTCAGAGCTGGGCCTGATGCTGGTGACGCCCGACACCAGCCCGCGCGGCACCGGCGTGGCGGGCGCCGACGACAGCTGGGACTTTGGCACCGCCGCCGGCTTCTACCTGGATGCCACGCAGGCACCGTGGGCGCCGCACTGGCGCATGGAAAGCTACATCACGCAGGAACTGCCGGCGCTGTTGGCGCAGCATTTCCCCTTGCGCGAAAACGCCACCAGCATCTGCGGCCATTCGATGGGCGGCCACGGCGCGCTGACACTCGCGTTGCGCCACCCGGGGCTCTTTCGCAGCGTCTCTGCGCTGGCGCCGATTTGCGCGCCCACGCAGTGCCCGTGGGGCGTGAAGGCTTTCAGCGGCTATCTGGGTTCGGACCACAGCACCTGGGCCGCGCACGATGCCACCGAACTCATCAAGGCCGGCGCCCGACTTTCACCGCGGTCACCGCACTTGCTGATCGACCAGGGCAAGGCCGACAAATTCCTGGCCGAACAACTCCACCCGCATCTGTTGGAAGCCGCCTGCGCAGCCGCCGGCCAGCCGCTGACGTTGCGCCGGCACGCCGGCTACGACCACGGCTACTACTTCATCGCCAGCGTCATCGAAGACCACCTGCGGCACCACGCCGCCGCGTTGAACGGCTGAGATGCAGATCGCGGCGCTGCGACACCGCCTGCGCGCACTGGGCGCTGGCCCCAAGCACGAAGAGCGTGTGCTGCGCCTGTGGGCAACCGCGAAGGCGCAAGACGCGGGCAAGCGCAAGCTGGAAGACTTCATGCCGCGGCTTGTGCTGGGCGCGCTGCCGGCGCTGACGCAGGAGCTTGCAGGCCTGGCGCGGCTGCAATCGCAGCACGCGGGTGACGACGGCTCCGTGCGCTTGCTGGTGACTTTGCAAGACAGGCAGTCGATCGAGAGTGTGCTGCTACCACGCGACGGTTTGTGCGTCAGCACGCAAGTCGGCTGTGCCGTCGGCTGCGTCTTCTGCATGACCGGCCAGGGCGGCCTGCTGCGCCAGTTGACCAGCGGCGAGATCGTCGCCCAGGTGGCATTGGCACGCACGCTGCGGCCCGTCAAGAAAGTCGTCTTCATGGGCATGGGCGAACCCGCGCACAACCTGGACGCCGTGCTGGAAGCCATTGACCTGCTCGGCACCGGCGGCGGCATCGGGCACAAGAACCTGGTGTTTTCGACCGTGGGCGATGAGCGTGTCTTCGAGCGCCTGCCGCGGCAGCGCGTGAAGCCCGCGCTGGCGCTGTCGCTGCACACCACGAAAGCGGCTTTGCGCGCGCAACTGCTGCCACGGGCACCGCGTTTTGACCCGGCACACCTGGTCATGGAAGGTGAACGTTATGCGCGCGCCACGGGCTACCCGATCCAGTACCAGTGGACCCTGATCGAAGGCGTCAACGACGGTGACGACGAAGTCGAGGGCATCGCACACTTGCTGGCCGGCAAGTACGCCCTGATGAACCTGATTCCGTACAACAGCGTGGATGGGCTGTCATACCGCCGGCCGAGTTGGGAACGCGCGGCCGAGATGGCGCGGCAACTGCACCGGCGCGGCGTGCTGACCAAGTTGCGGCAGTCGGCGGGGCAGGATGTGGACGCGGGGTGCGGGCAGTTGCGGGCACGGTCTGTTGCCGGCGGCACCTCGCGCCGAATGGAAATTCGGGCTTCCGTGGGTTGAGCGCGTTGGGAGCGGCGCTGTTGCCGGGCCGCCTGGCGACTCATCGCAATGCCGGAATTCTTCCAGCTTGAGTTTGTACACCCGCTTGAACAATCGACCCCTTCCAGAGCGCGCCGGCTGGTTGCCCCTGGCCAGGTCGCTCAGCGCCGGTGATACGAAGGCGCGAGCTTGTAGACCGTTGTCACCAGCCCTTCCCGGCGCGCCTTGATCTGCAATGCGAGGAACTCCGAGTAGTGCCGGCTCTGATGCAGGTTGCCGCCGTGGAACCACAAATGCGGCACCTGCGTGGGCTTCCACATGTTGCGCAGCTCGCCTTCCCACGGGCCAGGGTCCTTGGGCGTGTCGCTGCCCAGTCCCCAGACCTTTCCGACCGTGTCGGCAACCTCGGGGGAAATCAAGTCGGCCAGCCAGCCGTTCATCGAGCCGTAGCCTGTGGCGTAGACGATCAGGTCGGCCGGCAGTTCGGTGCCGTCCGACAGCACCACCGAGCGTGTCTCGATGCGCGCGACGTCGACCCGGCTCTTCAGTTTGATGCTGCCGTTGGCCACGAGCTCCGACGCGCCGACGTCGATGTAGTAGCCAGAACCGCGGCGCAGGTACTTCATGAACAGCCCAGAGCCGTCGACGCCGAAGTCGAGCATGAAGCCCGCTTGCTCAAGCCGCGTGTAGAGGTTGGCATCGCGCTTCTTCATCTCGTCGTAGACCGGCACCTGCATCGGCGCCATGATCTTGTACGGGATCGACGCGAAGATCAGGTCGGCCATGTTGGTGGTCACCCCGGCCTTCACCGCGCTGTCGGAATACAAGCCGCCAAGCGCCAGCTCCATCAGCGAATCCGACGGCGCAATGTGGGTCGAACTGCGCTGCACCATGGTCACATCGGCGCCGTGCTCCCAGAGCGCGGCGCAGATGTCGTGTGCCGAGTTGTTGGAGCCGATCACCACGCAATTCTTGCCGCTGTAGGCCTCGGGCCCTGGATGATCGCTGGAGTGCTGCTGCTCGCCCTGGAAGCTTTCCGCGCCGGCAAACGTCGGCACATTGGGGCGGCCCGAGACGCCGAGCGCAAATACCAGTTCCTTCGGCCGCAGGGTGATGTCCTTGCCGTCGCGCTCGACCACCACTTCCCAGGTCTGCGTGGCGTCGTCGAAGCGCGCTTTTTTGGCGGTGGAGCTGCCCCAGTAGTTCAGCTCCATCACCTTGGTGTACATCTCGAGCCAGTCGCCGATCTTGTCCTTCGGGGCGAACACGGGCCAGTCGTCTGGGAACGGCAGGTACGGCAGGTGGTCGTACCAGACCGGGTCGTGCAGGCACAGGCTCTTGTAGCGCTTGCGCCAGCTGTCGCCGGGTTTGGCGTTCTTCTCGACGATGATCGCTGGCACGCCCAGCCGGCGCAGCCGCGCGCCCAGCGCAATGCCGCCCTGCCCGCCGCCGACGATCACGACATACGGCTGCTCGCTGATGCCCAGCGTGGCGAGCTCATGGTCACGTTCTTGGCGCCAGGTCTTGCGGCCCGGGTGCACGCCATGCTCGGCGCCCTTGATGCGGTGAGCGCCCTTTCGCTCCTCGAAGCCCTTCAGCTCGGTCATCGTGGTGAGCAGCGTCCAGGCCTTGCCGTCTTTCAAACGCAGGTGGCCGCGGCCGCGGGCCACTGCGGTTTCGAACGTGAACCAGGCATCGATCACGCCGGCGGCCTCGGTCGCCTGGCCTTCAACGACAAACGCCGTGGGTTTCACGTCGGCCAGCCGGGCTTGCAGCATGGCGCGGACAGCGTCCGGGCCTTCCTGGGTGCAGATGTTCCACGTAAAGGCAACCAGGTCGCGCCAGTAGCAGTCGGCGCCGAACAAGAGCATCGCGGCGTCGACGTCGTGCCGTTCGAGCGCGGACTGGAAGTCGGCAAACCAGGCGCTGGCGGCTTGGGTCGGGTGGGCGGACAGGTCGGTCATCGAGGTGTCTCCTGCAGTCGGCCCGGTGTCGGGGTGGGGCTGGGGTGCGCAGGATCATTCACCCGGCGGGGCTGCGGTGTCAGAGCAGTAACCCGCAGACGCCACCGCCAAGCGGCTGAGCACACCATGCCGGCGACTGCGCCGAGCTGAGCGACGGGCCCCGCGTGCTGCGGGTCAACCCGTTCCCCGAGAAGTGCGTCAGATTCTTGACCTCGGGCTTGGTCCGTGGCTCTGCTGTCAGTCGGCGCCCGGCTGAGCTCGGGGTCGGCGACAACAGTCGCGAAAGTCAGGTGCAGTGATGGACGGAGCGGCAGACGTGCCGACGAAGCGCCGAAGCCGACCCTGACGAGACATCCTCTGTCCTGGTCGAACAGCCGCAAAACCGTCGGACCCGTACCCTGGCCCCCGTTGCAGCCACGCGGCGGAGGGCATTCGACGCGCGCCCCATCACGCGCAGCCAAGCCCTGGCCAAGATGCGGACGGCGTATGGGTGATCGCAGCCCCAGGCACGAGCGGCCTGATAGACGCCATCGGCCCAGACGTTGGCGTGGCGCGAGTTGGCGGCCAGGCAGGTGATGGCTTGGCGCAGTCGGTGGTTGCACGTCCAGCCGGGCACGATGGGCACGAGCACGGCCACCTGGGCTCGTACCACCTCGGCCAAGGCCTGCCCGGTGTGCGCGCCGACCTCGATCCAGTCGCGGACGGGCATGCTTCGATCGAAGGCCAGGTGGTGTCGGCAGCGCTGACCGCGGATGCCAGTGGATGCCGCGCCGGCCTGCAGGCAGGCCCGCTTCTGAACCTACTGCCTTGGCCCCTCCATGAGCCGCCGGGCCACCCCAATGGAGTAAGGCGCGCTGCGCGCCGACAGCAGCGGGTCGGACGATGCGTCCAAGCCCCTGGGCAGCAGCATCGGGTTGAAGAGGATGGTCAAGCAAGGTCCGGTGGCATCGGGCGAGACGCTGGTGATGCGCAAGCGACCCAGGTTCACCTTGGCGCGGTCGGCTGGCAGGGGTACCACCGCACTGTCGATGCGGTCACCGGGCTGCGCCAGCTGCAGCATGAAGTCAAAAGCAGCGTTGCCGGCCTGCACGCGTTCGCGCAGTTCGTTAGCCAGGAAGGTCGGGCCCTTGGCCTTGGCTTCCTCGTCACTCAAGCCCACGGTGCCACCGACCGGCTCGAACACCCACTTGCCCCACTGCTTGTCGCCGCGCCCGTTGACGAATCCAAAGGCGTGCACGCCCCAGTAGTTGACGCCGCCAAAGCTTGCGGGGACCGGCTGGCTGGCGAAGTGCCGGCTCTGCTGAAGCACCTCGGGGTGGGCGTCGGTGAAGGCCTTGCGTTTGGTTGCGTCGGGCGCTTGCGTTGCGGGGTCGAGCCGCTGCGATTCGAGGCTGGCCATGAACTGCTCAGGCGTGGCAGCGCTGAACACCGGCGCCGAGATGTTGCCCATTTGCCAGAGCTCGCCATCGGGCAGGTTGAATTGCAACGCCATGTTGCGCTGGCTCTTGGCGTTGTCGGGCGCGCTCGGATTGGCACCACCGACCGAGAAGCGGACGATGACCGGCACCGCGCGCCCACTGAACGCCGATGCGGTAGACAGCACCCGGCCCTCGGCACTGCCCACGAACTCGCCCGCGGCGCAAACGCCCTTGGCACCGGAGCGACGGAAGCCCTCGAACTTGCCGAAGGCACCCTCCAGGCCGTCGACAAAGCGGTTGGGGTCGATTTGTCCATGTGCCGGCAGCGCCGCGCCGACCCACGCAAGAGTGACCAGAGACGAAGCGACCAGGGGAAGGCACTTCTGCATCTTGACTCCTCAGGGAGAGCAGGTCGCCCCGGCGCCCTTCGTCGGCCTCGCGGTCGGGCCATGGTGATCGCGCTGTCGGCCATCCCGGCGCGAGAAGTGATACCGCGCCCCACCGCGAGCCTGGCGCGTGGTCGGCTGCCCCTGCATGATTCCAACAGGCATATCGCCAGGGTCTCGATGGTGAAGCCTTGCACGCCGGGGCAGCGGGCGGCACCAGGAACCGGGCCCGTGCCGACGACGGGCGCCTCGGACGCCACAGCCGCCAGCACCGCAGCGACCTGGGCCTACTGGAGTTCTGCAACCTGCGCGCAGCGTCGACTCGCTCGTGTGCGAGTCGACGGCCTGGCCCCTGCGACGCGCTCGACCCGGGTTACCGTTGCACACGCTCCATTCGACGCACTCACCGGTGCCGCCGGCGTTCGGATCAGCGCTGGGGTCGTTGCTGCCCCAGATGCGTCCCTGCCGATCAGCCCATTGGTACTTGTGGCCCGCTGGCAACTCACGGGGCTGGGTGTTGCCGTAGGGGTCCGCGAAGGTCTGCACGCCCCCGAGGTTCCCGCGCACCGCAAAGTTGCGGCGGTCCTGGCTCGCGTTTCGCTGGTCTACCATCTGCTGCCAGTTCTGTTGTGACCACTGGCGGTAGTCACGCGCCGCCTCGGCATAAGCCGTGCTGTTGCGCAGGTTCTGCGCCATGATGCCGCGCTGGCCGAAGGCGCCGCCGTTGGTGGCGGCCACCTGCGAGGCCACCTGCGACAGCCAGGGCGCATGACGCGGCCACTGCTCCGCAGTGGCAAAGGCACCGCTCAGCGCCATCGTCGCGCTGTCGTAGGCCGTGGCCACCGATACGCGTGCGACACCGCGCCAAGCCTGGCCGTTCATCCCATAGCTGACCTCGAAGGCCATGGCGTAAGCAAAGCCGGCAGCCGGCTGGACCTGCTGCGCCTGTCCAAATTGCAGGTTCTGCGGCCGCAGTGCGGACAGTCTCTCCCAGGCGAAGCGCATTGGCGGGTACTGCGGCTGCAAGCCCGAATTGCCCACCAGCACCGTCATCGCCTGGCGGTCAGGCGCCACCAGGGTCAGCGCAAACTGCCCGTTCTCGCCCACCTGCCACCCGGGTGGCAGAGCGAAGGAGAAGTAGGCGGTCTGCCCGATGCGCAGTTCTTGCGCAGGGGGTGGCGCGGCCGTCGCGGCTGCTGGTGCCAGCACGCTTAGGAGGCCGACGATGGCCACCATCGGCGCGGTCGCGCTGCAATATGCCGACGTTGGGCGCTTGAATGCATGGGACATGGTCGGCTGCTTGTTTGACTGCGATGCCATGCAGCTTGCCGGGGCGCCATTAGGCCAACGCTAGAAAGCCAGGCACGGGCTCCGGTGGGAACTGCGGGCCTGCCCCGAGGCGGACCGTGATGAGCGCCTGCTCAGGCCGGCAGTGACCGAATCCCGAGCAAAGCGGACGCGGCACCACCCATGAGTTCTGAAGCTTCACGCGCCCCTCGCGTGGGACGCTCAAACCCCCACCCGGTACCCCCGCGGAATCGCCGCCAACAACCGCTTCGTGTAGTCCTCTTTCGGCGCCGCCAGAATCTGCGCCGCGCTGGCCTGCTCGACCACCACGCCATCCTTCATCACCAGCACTTCGTCGCTGATGAAGCGCACCACGGCCAGGTCGTGGCTGATGAAGACGTAGCTCAGGCCGAATTCGTCTTGAAGATCCTTCAAGAGATTGAGCACCTGCGCCTGCACGCTGACGTCCAGCGCGCTCACGGCTTCGTCCAGCACCAGCACTTCGGGGTTCAGCGTCAGGCAGCGGGCGATGGCCACGCGCTGGCGTTGGCCGCCTGAAAATTCATGCGGGTACTTGCCGAAGGCACGGCCGTCCAGGCCTACCTTTTCCAAGAGGCTGCGCGCGCGCTGTTCACGTTCTGCCGTGTCCTTGCCGATGCCGTGGATGACCATCGGCTCCAGCAGCGTCTGGCCGATGGTGAAGCGCGGGTTGAGGCTGGCATAAGGGTTCTGGAACACGATCTGGATGCGGCGGCGCATGAGCTGCCGTTCACGGTCAGATAGCTTCAGCAGGTTCTGGCCGTCGAAGATGACTTCGCCGCCGGTGGGTTCATGCAGGCGCAACAGCGTCAGGCCCATCGTCGTCTTGCCCGAACCCGATTCGCCCACCACGCCGAGCGTGTGGCCCTTCTTCAATTTGAAATTGACGTTCTGCACGGCCTTGAATTCGCGCTTGCCGAAAAGGCCTTGTCGGAGCCAGAAGCTCTTGGCCAATGCTCGCACTTCCAGCACCACCGGCGCGCCGTCGTCCTTGGTCCTGGTCTGCGCCTGCAGTGCGCGGCCGGCAGACCCAGGTGGATGGCCGCTCTGCGCGGCCATGTGGTCGTCGATCACCATCAGCCGCGCCGCGTTGCCTTCCAGGCTGGGGCGGCAAGCCAGCAGCGCCTTGGTGTAGTCGTCCTGCGGGTTCTCGAAGATGCCGGCGACGGCGCCTTGTTCGCGAACGATGCCGTGGCGCATCACCACCACGCGGTCTGCAATCTCGCCCACCAGCCCGAGGTCGTGGCTGATGAAGAGCACGCTCATGCGGTGGCTGGTCTTGAGCTTGGAAAGCAGCTCCAGGATCTGGCGCTGGATGGTGACGTCCAGCGCGGTCGTCGGCTCGTCGGCAATCAGCAGCTTGGGCTCGCAAGCCAGCGCCATCGCGATCATCACGCGCTGCTGCTGGCCACCGCTCATCTCGTGCGGGTAGCTCGTCAGGCGGCGCTTGGGTTCGGGGATGCCCACTTCGCCCAGCAGTTCTTCGGCGCGTTTGATGGCCGCAGAACCACTCAAACCCAAATGCTTCATCAGTGGTTCGCACAGCTGCTGGCCGACGTTGAAGACCGGGTTGAGCGAACTCATCGGGTCCTGGAAGACACAGGCAATCTCGCGCCCGCGCAGGGCCTGCAGTTCGGGCAGTGCGCACTGCAGCAGGTCCTTGCCTTGCCGCCCTTCAGGCTGAAAGATCACTTTGCCCGTTCTTTCGGCGTTGTCGGGCAGCAGGTTCAGCACCGACATCGCGGTGACGCTCTTGCCTGAACCCGATTCGCCGACGAGCGCGACCGTCGTGTTTTCAGGGATGTCGAAGCTGACGCCCTTGACGGCCTGGGCGCGCACGTTTTCGCCATTCACCCGGCCCATGCGGAAGGCGACTTTGAGGTCTTGAATGCTGAGCAACATCGTCTTATTCCAGCCCACGCAATTTGGGGTCCAGCGCGTCGCGCAGCGCGTCGGCCATCAGCGAAAACGCGGTCACGAACACGGCCATGAACAGTGTGGCCGCCGCCAGCTGCCACCAGTGGCCCAGGATCAGTTCACTCTGCGCTTCGGCCAGCATCGTGCCCCACGACACCTGGTCCACACGCACGCCCAGGCCCAGGTAACTGAGGATGACTTCGGCCTTGATGAAGCCCACCGTCAAGAGGCTCATGCGCACCAGCACGACGTGGCTGACGTTGGGCAGGATGTGCTTGAACATGCGGCTCAGGGTGCTGGCGCCAATGGCTTCTGCACTGCGGACATATTCGCGGCTGGCGTGCTTGATGAATTCGGCGCGCACCTGGCGGTACATGCTGGTCCAGCCGGTCAGCGCCAGGATGACGACCACACTTTCCACGCCGCGCCCCACCACGGCCGCAAAGGCAAAGATCAAGAGGATATTGGGGATGCTTTCAAAGACGTTGTAGACCCACTCCAGCAGGTCGCCGACCTTGCCGCCGAAGAAGCCGCTGAAGGCGCCCAGCACGACGCCGATCAGCGTGGCCACTGTCGCCGCCGCCACGCCAACGAAAACGCTGATCTCGGTGCCCTTGACGGCCTTTTGCAGCACGTCGCGGCCCAGCCGGTCGCCGCCAAAGGGCAGGGTCTGCGCCTTCACGGTTTCAAGCGTCTGAAACTTCTTGGCGCGCTCGTCCCATTCCTTGTAGCGCGGCGCCAAAGGGTCGATGGCCGACAGGTCCGCATTGGGACCGTTGGGCGTTTCGATGACACCGCTGGCCTGCGGTGCAGCAGCGCCCAAGAGCGTCGGTGGCGCATTGGGCACGCCGACTTCGCGCTGCCAGTTCTGCGCCACCCAGTTCAAGCCGGACAGCAGCACGAGCAGGAAGAAGGCCAGCACCACGCACAGACTCAAGAGGCCGACCCGGTCCGACTTGAAGCGCCGCCAGGCGGCGTGCCAGACACCTTCGCTGTGTTGCTGGGCGCCTTCAGGAGCGCCATCGGCGGACAGGACCGCAGTCATTTCGACCTCCGCCGAGCCGTCTCAAGGTGGTCGAACGCCCCCTTGGGGGGCAGCGAACGAAAGTGAGCGTGGCGGCTCATTTCAACACCACCCGTGGGTCCACGATCTTGTAGGCCAGATCAACGACCAGGTTGATGAGCATCGTCAGCACCGCCAGATAAATCGTCACCGCCTGGATGACCGGAAAGTCACTGCGGTTCACCGCCAGGAGCACCTCGCGCCCGATGCCCGGGATGCTGAAGAAGACTTCAATGAGAAAGCTGCCGACAAAGATGCCTGGCAGCAGCAGGCCGATGTTGGTCAAGATCGGGATCAGCGCGTTGCGCAGCACGTGGCGGAACAGCACTGTGCCTTCGACCATGCCCTTGGCGCGCGCGGTGCGCACATAGTCCTGCCCCAGTTCGTCCAGAAAGAAACTGCGGTACAGCCGGGTCTGCGGCGCCAGGCCCACCAGCAGCGCCAGAAAGACGGGCAGCGGCACATAAGTGGTGAGGTTGGTCCACAGGCTGTCGCTCCAGCCCTGGACGGGAAACCAGCCCAGCTGGAAGCCGAACACGTACTGGCCGACGATGACGTACACCAGGAAGCTGATGGACAGCGCCACGGTGGTGACCACCGTCAACGCGCGGTCGGTCAGGCTGCCGCGGCGGTAGGCCACCCACATCGCAATCGGCAGCGCGAGCGTCACTTCCAGAACCAGCAGCGGAACCATCACCGTCAGCGTCGCCGGCAGGCGCGTGGCGAAGAGGTTGCTCACCGCTTCATTCGTTGCCCAGCTCTTGCCCCAGTCAAAGGTGATGATTTGCTTGACGAAGAGCCACAGCTGGTACCAGACCGGTTCATTCAAGCCCAGCTGCTGGCGGATGGCGTCGATCTGCTCTTTGCTGGCGTTCAGGCCGCCCAGCACTTCAGCGGGGTCGCCGCCGAAGGCCTTGAAGAGAAAGAACACCAGCAGCACGACACCCAGCAGCGTGGGGATCATCTGCCACAGGCGCCGTATCAGGTATGCGGCCATTGCTTGCGTACTCCATGCGCGCCGCACTGCTTGTGGCAGATCGCGGGCGCCGATTTGTCTCGATGGGGCAGTTTAGGGTGTGCGCTGGCGCCCGCCCCGCCGGGCTAACCCCCGCTATTCGGTGCAGGCTGGGTCAGCCTTCTGCACGGCGGCCGCGCGCGTCTTGCGCGGGTGAATGCGGGTGAATGCACCTTCGCGAAACACTAGACTGGGCGCTTTGAGACTGGCCATTCATCATGATTCCACTGTTTCCACGGGCGATCGTTGCAGGCCTGCTGATGAGCGCCAGCGCGTTGTTTGCACAGAGCCCATTGCCGAGCCAGACGGCACAGCCGCTGAAGGTGATCCGCTATGCCTTCCTGATCGCAGAAACCAGCTTCGACCCGGCGCAGATCAGCGACCTGTATTCGCGCACCGTGGTGGCGGGGATGATCGAAGCGCCGCTGGAGTTTGAATTCCTGGCCAAGCCCGCGCGCATGCGGCCCAACACGGCTGCGGCCATGCCGGAAGTGTCGGAAGACTTCAAGACCTTCACCTTCCGCATCAAGCCCGGCATCTACTTTGCCGACGACCCGGCCTTCAAAGGGAAAGACGGTCGCCAAGTCCGGCGCGAGCTGACGGCCGAGGACTACGTCTTCAGCCTCAAGCGCCACTACGACCCGCGCTGGAAAAGCGCCAACCTCTACATCCTTGAAAACGCCAAGATCCTGGGCCTGAGTGAACTGCGCAAGAAGCTCATCGACGAGAAAAAACCCTTCGACTACGACACCCCCGTGGAAGGGCTGCGCTCGCTGGACCGCTACACCTTCCAGATCAGGCTGGGCCAGCCCACGCCGCGCCTGCTGCACAACTTTACCGACGGCTCTTTCACTGGCGCCGTGGCGCGCGAGGTGGTCGAGTTCTACGGCGACAAGATCGGTGAACACCCGGTGGGCACCGGCCCCTTCGTGCTGAAGGCCTGGAAGCGCAGTTCGCGCATCGTGCTGGCAAAGAACCCCAACTACCGCGAAGTGCTTTTCAACGAAACCGCGCCTGCGGGCAATGCCCCGCTTGAAGCATCGGCCGCATTGCTGAAGGGCAAGCGCCTGCCGCTGATCGACGAGGTGCACATCTCCATCATCGAAGAACCGCAGCCGCGCTGGCTGAGCTTCTTGAACGAAGAGCAGGACGTGATGGACCAGTTGCCGGCGGACTTTGCGCCCACCGTCATCCCCAACAACAAGCTCGCACCCAACCTGGCCAAGAAGGGCATCGTGATGGTGCGCTACCCGCGCGCCGACGTGGCGGTGTCGTACTTCGGCATGGAGAACCCGGTGGTGGGCGGCTACGAGCCGCACAAGGTGGCGCTGCGCCGTGCCATCAGCCTGGCCGTGGACGTGGACCGCGAAATCCGCCTGGCGCGCCGCAGCCAGGCTATTCCAGCGCAAGGGGTCATCGGCCCCGAGACTTACGGCTACAACCCGAAGCTGAAGACCGAGATGAGCGACTTCAGCCGCGCCCGCGCCATGGCGCTCTTGGACATGCACGGCTACGTCGACAAGGACGGCGACGGCTGGCGCGAACAGCCTAACGGTGAACCGCTGGTGATTGAATACGCCACCAGCCCCGACCAGCAAAGCCGCCAGCTCAACGAGCTGTGGAAGAAGAACATGGATGCCATCGGCATCAAGATGATCTTCAAGACGGCCAAGTGGCCAGAAAACCTCAAGAGCAGCCGCGCCGGCAAACTGATGATGTGGGGCGTGGGCTGGAGCGCAGGCGCGCCCGATGGCGACACCTTCCTGGCCCTGGGCTTTGGCCCCAACAAGGGCGGCGCCAACCACGCGCGCTTCAACCTGCCGGCCTTCAATGTGCTTTACGACAAGCAGCGCCAGATGCCCGACGGCCCGGAACGTCTGGCGGTCATGGAAGAGGCCAACAAGCTGATGGTGGCCTACATGCCCTACAAGGTGCACGTGCACCGCTACTTCACCGACCTGGCGCAACCCTGGGTGGTGGGCTACCACCGCAACATCTTTGTCCGCGAGTTCTACAAGTACGTGGACATCGACACCGCGCTGCTGGCCCAGCGCGGCGCGGCGGCGCAGTAAATCGGGCGTCGTCGGTGAAGCGCCGCGACACGCTGGGGCTGGCTGCAGGCCTGGCTGCGGCACCGGTGTGGCCGACGGCGCAAGCCACGACGGGCGGAAACCACCGCAGCGGTGGCAATGAAGGCGGCAAGACGCTGCACCTCGCCTTTGCATCGCCAGAGACCACGCTCGACCCGCCGCAGACCAACAGCGACGCCAACACCAGCATCATCCTGGCGCAGATCCTCGAAGCTCCGCTGTGCTTCGACTACCTGGCGCGGCCGGTGCGGCTGCAGTTGGCCACGGCGACGGCGATGCCTGAAGTCTCGGCCGACGGCCGTGTCTTCACCGTGCAGATCAAGCCCGGCATCTACTTTGCCGACGACCCGGCCTTCAAGGGCAAACCGCGTGAACTGGTGGCGCAGGACTTCGTCTACGCGGTCAAGCGCTTCTACGACCCGCGCTACAACTCGGCCGACCTCTACCTGTTCGAGTCGCTCAAGCTGCCAGGCCTGGGCGCCGTGCGCGACCGCGCCGTCAAGTCACGCCAGCCTTTCGACTACGACGCCGACGTGGAAGGCATCCGCGCCACTGCCCGCTACACGCTGCGCATCACACTCGGCATCGCGGACCCGCGCTTCATCTACCTGCTGGCCGCACCGCAGTACCTGGGCGCCGTGGCGCGCGAGGTGGTGGATCTGCACGGCGACGACATCGGCGCCCACCCGGTCGGCACCGGCGCCTTTCGTCTGAAGAGCTGGCGCCGCGGGTCGCGCATCGAACTGGAACGGTCGCCGCACTTCCGCGGCGAACAGTACGAAGGCGTGCCCGCCGCGGACCCCATCGCACAACGTGCAGCCCAGCACTTGAAGGGGAAACGGCTACCGCTGGCCGACCGCGTGGTGGTGGACGTCGTTGAAGAAGGCCAGCCACGCTGGCTGTCGTTTCTGAACGGCACTTACCACTGGCTGCTGGTGCCGGGCAACTTCCGCCCGCTGGCCGCGCCCGGCGGCACGCTGGCGCCATACCTGGCCAAGCGCGGCGTGCAACTGCACAAGCAGCTGCAGGCCGACATGACGATGAGCTTCTTCTACATGGTCCACCCGCTGGTCGGCGGCTACGCACCCGAGAAGGTGGCGCTGCGCCGCGCCATCGGCCTGGCCTTTGATGGTGATGCTTTTGTCAACCATGTGTTCGGCGGCTTCGGCATCCGCGCCCAAAGCACCATCGCACCCTTCACCAGCGGCTACGACCCGGCCTACAAAAGCGAAATGAGCGACTTCAGCCCGGCCCGCGCGAAGGCGCTGTTGGACCTGTACGGCTACATCGACCGTGACGGCGACGGCTGGCGCGAGCAAATCGACGGCAGCCCGCTCGTGCTGAGCCGCGCCTGCGGCAGCAGCCAGCAGGACCGGCGCGCCAATGAGGTCTGGCGCCGCAGCATGGACGCCGTCGGCCTGAAGATGGAATTCGACATTTCCACCTGGCCCGAACTGTTGAAGAAAAGCCGCGCCGGCACGCTGATGATGTGGGGCTATTCCTGGTCCGCCCCCTCACCCGACGGCGGTTTCTTCCTGGGCATTGCCTACGGCCCCAACGCTGCAGAAGCGAACGACCCGCGCTTCAGCCTGCCCGCCTTCGACCGCCTCTTTGAACGCCAGCGCGCCCTGCCCGACGGCGCGGAACGCGACGCCGTCATGCGCCAGGCCAAGGACTTGCTGATGGCGTACATGCCCTACAAGGTGCACCTGCACAACGTCTACCTGGACGTGGTGCAGCCCTGGACCGAAGGCTTCTGGCGCCACCCTTTCATGCGCGACACCTGGCGCTTTGTCGATCCTGGGGAGAGACCTGCATGAGTGCACAACCTGCATCGTTGTCTACGCCGCGCATCACGCTTTACCAGCAGTGGCTGGCGCGTGAGAGAGGCCTTCATTTCGACAGTTATGACGCCCTGTGGCGCTGGAGCACGGCGGATCTGCCGGCGTTCTGGGATTCGATCTGGGACTACTTCCAGATCGAATCGCCCACGCCCCACCACTGCGTGCTGGAAGCGGCCGTCATGCCGGGTGCCGTGTGGTTCCCGGGCGCGCAACTCAACTACGCGCGACAGGCCCTGCGCCATGCCGCCGCAGCGCACGCGGCCGGCCACCCGGCCATCGTCTACCAGCACGAAGGCATGGCGGCACCCGAAGAGCTGAGCTGGCTTGAACTCCAGCGCCAGATCGGTGCGATGGCCCTGCGCCTGCAAGCTGCGGGTGTTGTGCCGGGCGACCGCGTCTGCGCCTATCTGCCCAATGCGCCAGAAACCGTGGTGGCGTTGCTGGCCTGCGCCAGCGTCGGCGCCATCTGGAGCGTGTGCAGCCCCGACATGGGCCCGGTGGCCGTGCTCGACCGCTTCCGCCAGATTGCGCCCAAGGTGCTGCTGGCAGCAGACGGCCAGGTCTGGGGCGGCGTGGCGCACGACCGCCGCGCCGTGTTGCATGAGGTGCTGGCGGGTCTGCCGTCGGTGGAACACGTCGTGCTGCTGCCACGGCTGGGCGCGGCGATTGCGCCCGCCGACTTTGCAGCCTCAGGCCGCGCGGCGCACGCCTTCGCCGACTGGACTTCAGGCGACGCCGGAGACTGGCAACCCGCCTGGATGCCTTTCGGCCACCCACTGTGGATCGTCTATTCCAGCGGCACCACGGGCCTGCCGAAACCCATCGTGCATGGCCATGGCGGCGTAATCCTTGAAGCCCTCAAGGGCGGCGTGCTGCACAACGATTTGGCGCCCAGCGCCGATGGAGGCAAGGACGGCGGCAAGGAAGGCGGCAAGGAAGGCGGTGAGCACGGCGGTGAGCGCTACCACTGGTTCAGCAGCACGGGCTGGATCGTCTGGAACGGCCAGGTCAGTGGCCTGCTGGGCGGCACCACGATCTGCCTCTACGACGGCAACCCCGGTGGCCCCGCGCCGCAGAGTGGCAAGCCCGCCGACTGGGGCACGCTCTGGCGTTTTGCCGCCGCCGCAGGCGTGACATGGTTTGGCGCCGGCGCCGCCTTCTTCGCCAGTTGTTTGAAGGCCGGCGTGGTGCCGATGCAGCAGGCTGACCTGCACCGGCTGCGCGCCATCGGCAGCACCGGCAGCCCGCTGTCCGACGAATGCCACGACTGGATCTGGCAGCAGATGCCGCTGCAGCCGGACGGCCAGCGCATCTGGCTCAACGCCATCAGCGGCGGCACCGACTTTGCCGGCGCCTTCGTCGGCGGCAACCGCACCTTGCCAGTCGTCAGGGGCGAGATGCAGTGCCGCTGGCTGGGCGCGGCCGTGCAGGCCTACAGCGAGGATGGCCGCGCGCTGATCGACGAGGTGGGTGAACTGGTGTGCACGCAGCCGCTGCCGTCGATGCCGCTGTACTTCTGGAATGACCCTGGCAACAAACGTTATGTCGAAAGTTATTTCGACATGTACCCCGCCAAAGACGGCAAGCCGGCCGCGTGGCGCCATGGCGACTGGCTGCGCATCACACCCCACCCAGAGACTGGTTCCAGCGGCGCCATCATCTACGGCCGCAGCGACGCCACCATCAACCGCCACGGCATTCGCATGGGCACGTCCGAGCTTTACCGCGCCGTGGAAGCCCTGCCCGAAGTCCTGGACAGCCTGGTGGTGGACCTGGAATACCTGGGCCGCGAAAGCTGGATGCCGCTGTTCGTGGTGCTGCGCGAAGGCCTGGTGCTTGACGAAGCGCTGACGCAGCGCTTGCGCAACGCCATCAAGACCGCGCTGTCGGCGCGCCACGTGCCGAACGACATCTTCCAGGTCGATGCGATTCCGCGCACGCTGTCGGGCAAGAAGCTGGAGCTGCCGGTGAAGAAGTTGCTGCAGGGCGCTGACCCGGCGGTGGTGCTGAACCGGGACGCAATGGCCAACGCGGCCAGCGTCGAATGGTTTGTGGACCTGGCGCGCCAACGCGCGCTGCCGCGCTGATTGCTGGATTGACTGCTGGATTGATTGCTGGATTGATTGAATCGCGGATCGCACCATGGACGCCATCGAACGCGCCACCGTCCAGCACTTCCACCGCCACCGCCTGGCCGCGCACGGCGCCGGCACGCCCGAAGCGCTGGGCTGGCGCCATGCCGACAGCCAGCGGCTGCGCTTCGAGGCCATCGCCCATGCGGCTGATTTCAACGGCTGTTCGGTGTTGGACGTGGGCTGCGGCACCGGCGATCTGAAGGCTTTTCTCGACGAGCGCTTCACCGCGCTGCGCTACCTGGGCGTGGACCAGATGCCCGATTTCATCGACAGCGCGCGGGCACGCTACGCCGAGCAAGGCGACACCGCCTTTGTGCTGGGCGCCTTCGACACGCTGGCACTGCCGCGCGCCGACATCGCCGTCGCCAGCGGCGCACTCGGCTACCGCTGCGCGGACCCGCACTGGGCCTTCAACGTCATTGCGCGGCTGTATGCCGGGGCGGACCGCGTCTTCATCTTCAACGTGCTGGACGCCCGGCACTTCCCCGCCCACCCGCTGCTGGTGGGCCGCGACGTGGACGCAGTGGCCGCGTTCTGCCGCCACCTGGCGCCGCAGGTGGATGTGGTGCGTGGCTATGCGGTGGATGACGCGACGCTGGTGATGCGGCGGGCTGCTACAGCGTCGCAATAAAGGCATCGATCTCGCTGTTGTAGATGGCCACCAGCGTACGCAGGTGGCCACGCCGCGTCTTCAGGTTGCCTGGTATCTGGCCGTGGGCGTTGACCTCGATGGCCACCGATTGCGCCTGCCGCGTGCGGTGCCCCGTGTAGGTGTACGTGTTGGCCGCATGGCCGCCAGTATTGACCGGCTCGCTCAGGTGGCCGAAGGCGGTGAACTCGTGCATGAAGGCGAGCATGTCCTCCCACCCCACGTCGTTGGCTTCCTGGGGGCCGCGGCGCAGCGCCTGCAGGCCCGCAATCATCAGGGCCCGCAGGGCCGCCCGTGCCAGGGGCACCGTCGTGGTGCCCGCCCAGATATCGACTTCACTGTCCGCCACCAGCGTGGCGATGGCGTCGCCGTTTCCCAGCTCCAGCCCATTCGCCCGCAGCACCAGCGCGTTCCACGCTTCTGCTTCCACCGCCGTGAACGGCGCGTTGGCCACGTGGTACAGGTGGCGCTGCAGCACGTTGGCGCCAAAAGCAGCCTGCAGCCGCTGCAGCTGCGCGACGCCGCGCGGCGAAGTGCCCAGGCTCGCCTGCGGCGAGTTTGTGGTGCGCAGATGATCATGCTGCGGTTGCTGCGTCCGGGGGGCAAAGGTCGTCATGGCATCGGGTCCGCCATCCTGTTGTCAGTGGCCTTCAATTGCCGGCATAGCCGTCGACACGGCGCTTGCCCTCACTGAGCACCCAGTGCACACGCTGGGCATCATCGAAGGCGGTGTAGGGCTGTGCATGGAGCACGGCAAGCCCTTGCAGTGCGGCGGCGACATGGTTCTGGGCATGCGCCTTGTCCTTCACTGCCGCCTCAATCGCCGCGTCCACCGCGACCGCAACGTCGGCTTGTGCGCCTTTGCCCAGCAGCCCCAGCAACAGCACCAGTTCCTTGTCGAGCTTGTCGCCGTCGCCCTGGTCAAACGTGCGCTTGGTTGGCCCGAGCACGATGTTGCCCGGGATCCATTCGAAGTACGCACCACCCCAGGCGCTGTCCGGTTCTTCACCGTCCCGAAAGCTTTGCGCCGGATCGCCTTTGATCAGCAACCTCAGCGCTTCGCGGCGATCTTCGGCGTAGGCGCCATCCTCGGGCTGGCGTTCGAAGTAGGCACGCAGCCGCCCCACCTGGCCTGCGGCCAAGTCGTCGAGCGCCATCGCCGCACCTTCGCGGTTCGGGTCACCGTTGAACATCGTGATCCAGTCGGCTTTCAAGCCACTCTTCAGGTTGACCAACTGGCGCACCGTGACTTCGGCCCACGCCGGCATGTAGAGGCTGGTGTCGAGCGCATCACCAGCCAATTTCTGCAGCTTGATCAGCTTGGCATGTGGCACGACATGGTGTTCGGTGAGGCCGAACGCAGCCACCGCAGCGGTGGCGCCCACGCTGTACACCGCATCGTCCTGGCGCCGCGGGTTCTTGCTGCGCTCGAGCTGCACGGGGTGGTTGCTTCGGGCTGCAGCCCTGCCAGCCCCAAATGCCGCTTCGATGCGGCTGCGCTGCGCCACGCTGCGGGGTGCCTGCTGCAGCGTGGCCGCCGCATCCATCGGGGCCCCTTGCTGCGGTGCCGGGCGCCAAGCCACTTCGGCCTGCGCCTGCAGCGTGCGAGGCGTCTTCAGGCGCGGCCTCATCCTTGCCCCTGGCATTGGTTTGACTTGTTCGGCTGGCTGCGGCTCAGCGCATAGCAGCGCTGCAGATAGTCGATGTTCGACCCAAAGTCAGGCAGTGGCTTGCCCAGGCCCTTCCAGTGGGCCGCCACGGCGTCGCGCAGCGGTTTGACGGCGGCCATGTAGTCGTCGGGGAAGGCGATGATCTCGAAGATCAACGCGAATTCCACGTACTCCAGCTTCACCAGCGCGCCCAGCTGTTCGTAGTGGTAGTGCACGGCGGCAAAGTCCTCCATGTCCTTGGACAGGTAGAAGTCTTCGCCGTTGCCGGCCGCACGGATCAGCGCTTCTGTGCGCAGCAACAGCTGTGGCAGCTGCGCATGCACGAAGGCGCGGCCGCGGCGGCGCACGGCTTCGTCGGCAACCAGGAATCCGCGCACCTCGGACAAGCCCTGCAACCGCGCGGATAGGTTGGCGCGCTTGGACTCGTTGACCCATGCGGCCAGCTGCGTCAGCGAAATCAACACGCCCACGATCACGCTCAAACCGGTGGCGATGCTGACGAGGTTGCGCCAGACGGCGAAGCGCTGGTCGAGGTTGTGGGTGGTTCCATCCATGGTGGGTTCTTCGCGGCTTACTTCGGTGGTGGGTGCAGGGGCTGGTTTTCGGGCTGACCTTGGGGCTGACCTTGGGGCTGGTCTTGGGACTGATCTTGGGGCGGGCCTTGTTGAACCTCTGGCACCGGCGCCCCATGCGCCAGCAGCGCGCGCGCTGCGTCGGTGGCGGCCAGGTCGCGCGTGCGCTGGTCCAGCAGACCAAAGACGGCGGGGTCGGGCGCACGCTCCTGGACCCAGGCGTTCGCCAGTTCGGCGTGGGCTGCCCGCAGCGCCTTGCGGAAGGCGATCCAGGCCGAGGTGAAGGCGGGGTAGGCGGCCATCGACACGCCCTGGCCGAAGGCGGTGCAGGCGTCCAGCAGCGGCTTGGCGTCGCGCACCGGCTGCGGTTCGTCGTAGCCCTGCACCGCGCGGTGCTTAAGCACCATGACGCCGGCGCGCCCGCCGTAGTCCGTGTTCGACGCCAGCTCGCCGTAAAAGCTCTGATCGTCCTTGTCTTTCACGGGCCCGTACATCTTCACCGTCCAGTCGTTGCTGGACAGGTCCATGTCACCGGGCTTGCGGTCCCTGCCTGGCGCCTTGGCGTAGTTTTCCAGCGTCACATAGTCGGGCCCGCTGCGCGCCACGACACCGGCAAAGTGCATCGGGAACGAACCCGCCTTCAGCTTTTCCACGGCCGCGTACACCGCCAGCGCCTCGCCCACCTGGGGTTCGGCAAACTGGTTGATGCCCAGCGTGCGCGCACGCTCGGTCTTGTCGGCCGGGTTCATGTCGGCATAGGCCTCTTCGGCCTTGTCGCGCGCCACGCCGGTGACTTCAGCGCGCAGATCTCCCATGACGCGCGTGTCGGCGCGGCCCTGGCCACCGCTGCCGCGCTTGTCATAGCGCCGCTCGCTTTCATTCACGCCCGTGCCGGTGACCACCGCCATGCCCCGCGCCATGTTGTGGGGGCCCTGGTTCAGGCCGGCGCCGATCAGGTGCTGGCCGTGTGAGCTGCAGGCTTCGATGGTGCGCATCGCATCGGCCTGGGTGCCGTCGTCCAGGTTGACCGGCACCACGGCGTTCAGCCGCATCATCGCGCCGCCGGCTGCGGGCGCCTTGCCCACCAGCGTGCCGCTGCCGACGTTGAACATGAAGGGCGAACCCAGGTTGCGCAGCGCGTTTTCGCTTTGGTCGATGAGTTCGGTGGTGGCCCAGAAGCGGTGCGTGCCATCGGCCAAAGCCAGCTTGCCGTCGTCGGACACGCGCAGGTCCATGCCGGCATCCCAGTGATCCGCTTTCTGCCGCGACACCGGCACGCGTGCATAGGCCTGCACCGGCGCGGCAGCACCGAAAGCGGCACCCAGGCGCCGGCGCTGCAAGGCTTGGCGCGGGCTGTGGTCCAGCGTGTGCGACTCCGTACCCTGGCCGGCGGGCGCGGCCGCAACCGGGGCCGGCGCGGGCCGGTCCTTGTTCACACCGCGAGGGCTCTTTGACTTCATGCTTTGGCGGTGTCAGTGACGGTGGCAGCGCGGGTGGTAGCGCGGGTGGTAGCGCAGACCTCAACGCAGATGGTTGCGCAACTGGCGTGTCAACGCAGACAGCGCGGCAAAGTTCGTGAAGCGGGCTGCCGCCGCGTCGCGCGGGGCGCACAGCACATCGTCCACGGCTGGCGCATTCGCTGCGGCATCGAGCGCCTCACAACCGTTGGCACTGGGCGCATCGAGGATGGCGCGGGTGCAGGTCCGGTGGCCTTCGTGCTGCGGAAAGAGTTCGGAGCCGACACCGGCGGTCTTCATCAGGCAGGACGCGAAGACGGCCGACCAGGGTTGCAGCGAACCATCGGCAAAGAGCGCGCGCTCGGGCAATGGCGGCACGCTGACGCTGCGGCCGCCGCGTGCGTCACCGGCTGTCGCCCGGGGCATGGCGATGCAGCCCGGCGGGCCGACCGTCGGCGTGGCGCAGCCGGCCAGCCCGGTGCCACTGACGATGAGCGCCAGCCTGAAACGCATCAGGTGCATCAGGTGCATGCCGTGCCTCAGCTGCGGCCACGGGTCTTGGTCTGCAGCGCCTTGGCGCCCATCACGTCGGCCTCGCTTTCCAGCGCCACGTCGTCATTGACGCCCACGCCGGCCATCTGCAGCGTGGGCTGGACCCGGCCTTGGCGCTGCTGCACCACGTGCCAGGCTTCGTGCGGCAGGTGCTGCTCCTGGCCGGGGGCCAGATGGATGTCGTTGCCCTGCGCGTAGGCCAGCGCGTCAATCTGCGCCGGGGCGTCGGAATTGGCGTGCACACGCACGTCGGACAGGTCCATGCCCGACATCGATTCGATGCCGCTCTTCAGCCCGTCGGGCATGCCGGTGCGATTGAGGGTAGCGGTGGGGATGGCGGTTGGGGTGGCTGCCGGTGCAGCCGGCGCCGCCGTGTCAAAGCGGCCCTGCAGCGGGTTTTCTTCCTCGACGCGCTGGATGGCGTCAAAGCGGCCCTGCAGCAGTTCTTCATCCTGCGCGCGCTGCAGCGGGGGGTCGACTTTCATCTGCAGTTCATCTTCGAGTCCGGCGCATTGCGCGGTACTGCCTGACGGGGCGCCGAACGCAGAGTCGAAACGCTGCCGCTGCGCGGCGTCGCGCTGGTTGCTGGCCTGCACTGTCGGCGCGCTGCGGGCGGTGCGTTCAAGCTGCGCAGCCGCACGGCGTTGGCGTGGGCGCGCCGGGGATGCTGAGTAGGTCTTCATCGACAGACTCCGGTGGTGGAAAGGTCAGGGACGACACGGCGCTGCTTCAAGGCAACGCTTCCTTGGGTTTGAGCACGAAGTAGGCACCCAGGACCAGCAGAATCGCGATCACGGCATACAAGAAGGCGTTGGCCCGGCGCCAGTACTCCATGGCGGGGTCGCAACTCAGCAGCGACAAGGCCACGCCAGCGGTCACTGTCGCGCCCAAAAGCAGAAAGACCTTGTACGGCGTGCCGATCTTGCGCACTTCGCAGTTCCACACGTACAAGCTGACCGATACCGCGCCCACCAGCAGCAGCATCTGCAGCAGCAGCCGCAGCGGCACGCGGATAGGGCAGATGAAGTTGCACACCGACCCGCCCAGGCTGGCGGCGGGCGCGTAGTTTTCAGCCAGCAGGCCATTGACGGCCTTGCCACGGCCCATGTCCACCACCGGCAGGGGCCACACGCCCACGCCGCCGTAGTTCCACTTGGCATAGGCGAAGTCGTCGTCAAGCTGGTCGGCGCGCTCTTGCGGCAAGCCGTCCGGGTCGCCTTCGCGCTTGTGCAGCAGCACCGGCACCAGGCTCTGCAGCAGGGCCACGCGGTTGTGGCCCTTGACGGTGGTGGAGTCGTCCAGCCGGCTGCGCAGCCACTTCTTGAAGCTGGTGGTGGGTTCGTTCAGCAGCACCAGAAACTGCACCGTGATGTCCGGCCCCGGCACCACCTGGTTGGCGGCGTCGCGATACAGCGACCTGCGGCGCAGTTCCACTTCCTTTGCCGTCAACACGCTTTCAGCCACGCTCAGCACTTCCCACATCCAATCGACGTAGCCGGTGTCGTTGAGCACGGCATGGTCCGGCACGACGATGTTGAGCCGGTAGGGCCGCGGCGTGCGCTGGGTTTCGATGGCGCGACCGGACTCGTCCTTGCCCGCTGATCCCGCTGCACCGGTTGCACCCGCCTTGAGCACGGGCCGCGCCACGGCCGCAGCAGCGGTTGCCGGCCCGCTGCGGGTGGGCAAGGCCTTGCCGCGCATGGTGGCCATCAGCGTGGGCACAAAGGCGCGCATGAACTTGCGGAAGTGGGCCCTTTCCGCATCGCTGTGGCCCAGGTCGTCGAAGTGCAGTGTCAGCCCTTCAAAGGCGTAGTCCGATTCGCGCCAGGCGGGGATCAGCAGCGACTGCCAGGCTGAGGTGAGATCGTCCAGCGGCGTCTCCAGCATGCGCACGGTTTCGGTGGCAGACCGGGCGACGAAGGTGTCGAACTGCTCCGCCGTCAGCCCGCCCAGAAAACGCCAGTCACGGCGCATGATGGCCAGGTCCACCCGCGTGCCGTGGCGCTGCGCCACGCGCACGAAGTTGAGCCCGCCCGGCACACCCGCGTAAGCCGCCGTGATGCCACCGTCGCGGTCCAGCGTGGCGCCCAGGTAGTTAAGGCGCGTGTACAGGCTTAGCTGCACCGGCTGGGCTTTGGCCAGGCCGACCTTGTCCAGCCGCGTGTGCCAGTAGCCCAGGAAGCCATGGATCTCGTCCGCCGGGTAGGCGGGCGTGCAGCCGCAACCGGACGTGGCTTTGAGCTTGAATGGCGCCTTCTGGGGCACGGGCAGCGTTTTCCTGGCTTTGGCGACGATCTCGTCGCGGAAGGCGGGGTTGAGCAGGTCGTCAAAGAAATGGCGCAGCGACAACCGGTCTGGTGCTGATGTTGCGGGTGTTGCGGGTGTTGCGGGTGCTGCGGGTGCTGCGGCCACAGACCCCGCCTGCCGCGGCCCCGATGCCACGCGGCTGCTGGCCTTGGCCGGCGCAGGCGTCGGCGGCGCCGGCACCGCTGCAGCACCGGGTGCAGCCGCCGCCACCCACACGTCCCACGGCGTGGCCACCTGACGGGCGCTGCGCGGCGGCGGGCAGCGGCTGTCGACATCGCGCCCTTCCTTGGCGGCTTCAGCTTCCACATGCGCCTTGTAGTAGCGGCAGGTGCTGGCCAGCAAGGCGTGGCGCAGCAGCGATTCGGTCGGGAATTCCACGTCCTCCAGCGGCTCGAGAATCTTCTTCAGCTGTTCAACCAAGGGCACCGGGGGCAGCAGGCCCTCTTCGGCGTCCTGCGCCGCGAGCTTGTCGGCTTCTTCGATCGGCTGCAGCAGCGCGGCGAGGTCGGCCTTGCTGAGCCTGTAGATGCGCGGCAGGTCGGGCGTGGTGTCCACGCTGCGGCTGGCCTGCGACGCCGACAGGCTGGTCATCGGCGCCGACGCCGCAGGCCGCGGCGGGCCGGCGGGTGCGGTCACATCGACCCGGTAGCGCTGCTCCAGCGTGCGCCCCGGTTCCACCAGGCGCAGCACGAAGGGGTAACGATCGGCCTTGGTGGGCGTGCCCACCAGCACGCCCTCTTCGCTGATGCTCATGCCCGGCGGCAGCGCATCCGGGTCGTACTGCAGCGTGTAGGGCGGCCTGCCATAACGCACGAGTGGCAGGCCCTTCCATTCCTGCCCCAACGTCAACCGCACCAGGATCAACTGCGTGTAGATGAGCTCGGGCGCTGATGCAGCAGCCGCAGCCGGCACGGCGCCCGCACGCGCCCGCGTGGCGTTGGCAATGTCCTGCGCCGCCGCAGCCGCCGCGTTGGCCGCCGACGCGGCCAGCCTGGCCGCGTTGGCGGCGGCGATGGCCGCAGACGCCGCACGGTCCGCGGCGCTGGGCACCGTGACCAGCGTGTTCGCGGTGTTCGCGGTGTTCACGGCGGCCGCTGCCGAAGATGGCGCAGCAGCCGCCAGCGCACCCGGCTCACCCGGGGCCACGGGCACCAAGGCGGCCAGCAGCGCAGCCAGCACCACATGGCGACGCCACCACAGCAGGCGCAGCGCGGCGCGCACGCGACCGCAAGGCAGGCAGAGGGACTGTTTGGCGCGGGGCTTCATGGCAGCTTCACACCGTGCGCCCTTCCTTGCGCAGTTCCTTGGTGATGCCGCGCCGCAGATCGGCACCGGTCAGCGTTTCGCGGCCGGCCTGCAGCGCCGTGATGGCCGCGGCGCGCACGACGTTGGCGATGGCGCCGCCCGACAGTTCATGCGCTTCGGCCAATGCGGCCAGCGCAGCCGGTGTCAGGTCTGCGGCCAAGCGGCCGGTGTGGCGCAGCATGCCTTCCCAGAGCCGCCTGCGCTGTTCGGCGTCGGGCATGGGGAAGTGCACCAGCGACTGGAAGCGGCGCGCAAAAGCGTCGTCGATGTTGCCCTTCAGGTTGGTGGCCAGGATCACCGTGCCCGGGAAGTCCTCAACCCGCTGCAGCAGGTAGCTCACCTCCTGGTTGGCGTAGCGGTCGTTGCTGCTGCTGGTGCTGGTGCGCTTGCCGAAAAGGGCGTCGGCTTCGTCGAAGAAGAGGATCCAGCGCCGGCTCTGCGCCTGGTCAAAAACCTGGGCCAGGTTTTTCTCGGTTTCACCGATGAACTTGCTGACCACCATCGACAAGTCGATGCGGTAGACATCGGCCTGCGCGGCCTGGCCGATAAGCGTGGCGGTGAGCGTCTTGCCGGTGCCCGGCGGGCCGAAGAAGAGGCTGCGGTAGCCGGGCTTGACGGCCTTGGCCAGCTGCCAGTCGCGCAGCAACGTGTCGCCATGCTGCAGCCAGGTGATGAGGGCCGAGATCTCTTCCATCACCTCATGCCCCAACACCAGGTCGCCCCAGTTCAGATGGGTGCTGATTAGGCGCGCCGGGAAAGAACTGCTGAAGTCTGGCTTGTGGTGCTGCCCGGTGGTCAGCAGTTCGCGGTATTCGCTGTGCATCAGGAGCGCCGCGCTCAAGGCCGGTTCACCGTGCGCGTCGTGCGCCAGATGCAGGATGCCGCGGCGCTGCAGCCAGTGGCTGTCATCAAACATCGCGCAGACCGCAAAGCGCCGTGCCGTGTCTTCACCGGCCAGCAGAAAGGCCGCCGTTTCACAAGTGGGCAGGAAGCCGCCATGGGTGCGGCCCTTCCAGCCCCCGAATTCGGTGTAGCCGCGGTCCAGGTTGCGGTTGCGCACGAAGAAGGTGTCCAGCAACTGCGGCCGAACATGCGGTGCCAGTGCCAGCGCCAGCAACGCCCTTTCGTCAAAGCCCCATTCGCTGCCGCGCAGCAAGGTGGCGTAAGCCCCATCACCCTGCAACGCCGGCGGCGCAATCGCGCGCACGTCCGCCACCGCACAAGGCTGGCCAAAGTGCAGGCACAGCCGCGCCTGCAACACGCGGTCCAGCCATTGCAGTTCGGCGTCCAAGGTCGCCGTTGAATCTGCAGAGGCCCCCGCCGCAAGCGCAAGCGAAGCGGCACCCTCAAGCGGACGCCGCGGATCCGGCTCCGCCGGTCCGCCAGCGTCGCCCCATTGAGGGGGAACGGCGAAGCCGTTGCGGGGGTGGGCCACCTCACCACTGGACATGCAGCACCTCCCGCATCCACGGGTACTTGATGGTCGCAAAGCCCCAGGGCAGGCGGTCCAGCAGCACGTCAAAAGTCTGCCGCTGCACCTGCAACTGCCAGGTGTCGTCTTTATGTTCCAGCCGGCCCTCACGCTGCAGGAAGGTTTGGCGCAAGCCCGCCACCGAGGTCTGGCCCAGCGCCTTCCAGTGCCCGATGATGGCGCGCAGCAGGCCGTCCACCGCGTCGCGCTCGGCGCGGCTGGGTTCGAAATCGCGCCCCACCGGCCCGTGCAGCGGCAAGCCGCAAAGGATCTTGTTCAGCAGCAGCAGCGGCTCGGGTGCCTGCAGTTCGCCGGTCACCGCGTACTGCAGCAGCAGCACACCACGCTCAGCCGCTGCTGCATCGACAAAAGCCTTGTCCCCTGCCAGGCCAAGCATGCCGAAAAGGCGCGGCAGGTAGGGCGCCGCAAGCACCAGGCCGGCGTTGTTGATGAAGAGCGCCTCGGTCGGGATGTCGGCCAGCGGGTCGGGCAGGGTGTGTGGCGCGCGGGCCGACGTGGCCACCGATAGGGCACTCGACTCCACGGGCACGGGCTGCCGCAAGGCGGCGGCACGCTGCAGCGCCTGGCGTGCACGCTGCTGCAGGCCGGCGGGGTCCAGCGGGCGGTCCTCTTCAAAGCATTCGCGCAGCAGTTGCCGGGCCACCACCGGCCAGGCGGCGGGGGCGGGTGCTGAAGCGGAATCAGTGGCGGAATCAGCTGCGGACGCAGCAGCGGACACGGCGACGGCTGCACCGACAGACGCAGTGGACAGCGTCGATTCAGCCGCTTCATCCCCATCCGCCAGCGCTTGCAGCGCTGGCCACAGCGTGCGCAAGGCGGTGGCATCGGTTGGACGCAGCCATGCCACCACACTCCGAAGTTCGCCAGGCTGAAGCCAGTGGGCCAGGCGGTGCGCCGAAGCCGGGGATTCAAGTTCGTGCGCCAGGGCGTGGCGGACGGCCCGGCCTTCGACGGGGTCATCAGCTTTGTGGCCAGGGCCACACAAGGCCAACAGCGCGGTGCGCGCACCCTGGGTGGCTTCGGTTGCTGCCGACGAATACGGGCTGCGGAGATGATTGATCACCAGGCCGATCACCGAGCCTATCACCGGGCCGATCGAGGCGGTCGCCGGCGTCGGCTTGTGGCGAGCCCGATGTCCGCGGCCGTGTCCGCGACCCGTGCGATCAATACCATTCGCACGGTCGGCGCTGCGCGCCAGCACACCGATGTCCCGCGGCGAGCGTTCGGCCACCCAAGGCGCGAACAGCCCTGCAGCCGAGGCCCCGGACTCCAGGCGCTGTGCCAGTGCCGGCAACGGCAAGCCCAGGCGCCAGGCGGTCTGCTCCAGCAGGTGGCCGGCCACGCGGCTGGCGTCCGGCCCGGGCTGCCACAGCAAGGCCTCCAGGCTGCGTTCACGCAGAAACCGCGTGGCGTCGTCCAGACCCAGGGTGCCGCTCATTTCAAGCGCCAGGCTGTGCGCTGCCTGCTCAACCTGGGCGTCCTGCCCCGGGGGCAGGCACAGCGCCAGCAGCTGCCGCCACATCCTTGGGTCCGCCTGCTGCGCCAGGCTGTGGCGCAGGCGGGTCTGCTCGGCCAGTTGCTGCAACGCGCGCAGCGCGGGCCCCGGCCCCGCCGCGAACACGGCCTGCCAGCCCAGCGCCAGGTCCGCCGCACCCCCGGGCTGCAGCGCCAAGGCCAAGCGTGCGGCTGGCACTTCGGTATCGGTATGGGTATCGGTATCGACCTGGGCCTCGACCTCGGCATCGGCATCGGCATCGACCTCGGCATCGGCATCGGCAGCGATCTCGGCAACGGCAGCGTCCTCATCCGCGCGCCGTGCGGCGGCTTCAAACCACTGCGCCAGTGCCGGCTGCCGCCCCGCGTCGACAGCGGCGGCCCGTGCCACCCGGCTCGGCGGCAGCGCCAGGTCGCGGGCCCGGCGGTGCAGCAGCTTGGTCAGGACGGCACTGCCGGCATCGGACCCGGTCTCTGACGGCCGCCACAACAAGGCGGCCAGGGCCTGGGACCGCAACTCGATGGTGGTGGCCGGGTCGGGCTCGGCGTCGGGCCGCACACCCGACGGTTCGACGGCGCAGGGTTGCAGCCGCGCCAGCCGCATAAGCCCGGCCGCCAACCGCATCGCCGCCGGCTCCGGCAGGAACAGCGTCAGCAGCGCAAACCACATCGAAGGCGACAGTTGCGTGGCGATGTGCCTGCGCGCGGCTGCATGTGCTGCACATTCGCGCAGCACGGCACGCAGTGTGTCGGGGTCGGCACGCTGCATCCGCTGCCAGTCTTGCGGCACGCTGTCCCAGGCGCCGCCGGACAGCGCGACGATGAGGCGCAGCCGCGCGGCGGCGGGTTCCGGCCCTGGCCCTGGCTCGGATGCGGATGCGGATGCGGATGCGGATGCGGGTGCGGGTGCGGGTGTGGGTTCGGGGGCATCTGCGCGTGCATGCTCAGCAGCGCGTTCGCGTGAAGATGCGGCCGAGGAACCCGCAGCGCCCCGTGCAACCGACGTTGCCGCCGGCAGCGGCTGCTGCACGGCAGCTTGCGCTGCACCCACCGGCAACCAGCGCAGCCAAGCGGCGCGGCGCGCGCTGTCGGCCGTGTCGCCGCGGTCGGCAGGGCCCGGGTCGCGCTGCAGTGCGGCCAGCAACGCCGACGGGCTGTGCTGCAGTTGCAGCGCGATAGCGCGCCACCACACTGCCACCAGGTTTTGTGCCGTGACGCTGTCATCCGGAGCGCTGGCCAGGTGCTGCAGGCACCACTGGCAACGCCGCGCCGCGTCCAGCGGCGAGGCGCCTGCGGGCTGCGCGGCCAGCCAGGCGCGCGGCAGGGTGTCGAAGGCCAGTGCTGCCAAAGCCCCAGCGTCCGCCGCTGGCAGCCAGGCAGACAGGCAGCGGGCCAGATCGGCACGGGTGGCCACGGCCGCCAGCACGCGCTGGCGGGCCCACGTGTTGGCCTGCAGGCGCAGCGCGGCGCGGGTTTGGTCGGCGGTCGTGTCTGGCAGCAGAGGCGGCGGCAGAGGCGCCGGCAGTGGCAGCGGCGGCAGCAGGGATGGCCGCAAAGACGGCCACAAAGGCGGCTGGGCGGACAGCTGGGCGGACAGCATCGAGGACGGCCCCGAAGACCCACGCGGCGGGGCTTGCGCATCGATGGCAGCGGCGAGAACCCGGCAGTCGAAGGGGTCCAGTCCACCCGCCACCAGCAGGTGGCGCAGCGCCGCTTCCCAGCGTTGCCTGCGCGCAGCCGGTCGCCCGTGCCCGCGCACGTCTTTCACGGCAGCGGCCACGGCAGCCGCCGCTTCAGTGCCGAGCCACAACGCCGGCAGTTGCCGCAGCAGGGCTTCGGGCCACAGACGTGCCATGCGGCGGCGCACACGCGCCAACGCACCCAGGCTCAGCAGGGACTGGCGCAGACCCTCCGCGTCGGTGCGTTGCAGGCGCTGCCACAGCGCCTGCAGTTCAGCCTGGTCGGCCGCAGACAGTGTGGACGCGTCGTCCATCAGCAGCGCCTTCAGGCGGTGCAGCGCGGCACGCCGCTCGGCGTCGGCCATGGGCTGACGGGTGTCTGCGGCGGGCGGCACCGTCGTCGGCACGGCCGCAACAGTCGCCAGCGGCGAAACCAGGGCCAGTTGCAGCCGCTGCTGCGCCAACGCCAGCGTGCTGGGCCAGGGTCGCTGCGGCACTGCGGCTGCGCCGCGCAGCGCGGCTTCCATCGCCTGCAGCCACGGGCCTGGCAACTGGCGCAGCAAGCGCTGCAGGACACGTTGCGCCACACGTTGCGCTGCTTCATCAGACGCACCGCTTGGCAACCCGTCACGCGAAGTCGGCAGCACCGCCACGGGCGTCAGCAACCCGCGCAGGCGGCTCACCAGGCCTTGCGCGCTGTGCTGCCAGACGCGGTTGGCCAGCGCCACCGGATCGCTGTGCTGCGAGCTGTGCCAGGCATGGCGGCCGTGCTGCAGAAAGTGCAGCAACGCCTCCAGGTCGGCTTGCTCGGGCGTGTGCCAGCTGGCGCCGGGGTGCGCGTCCTCAGTCGCAGCAGGCGCCCGCTGCGCCCGGTGCCCCGCCAGCACCTCCTGCAGGCGCACCCGCAGCCTGTCGGCCCACTGCGCTTCCATGTCCGCCGCATCGACCGCGCCGAGGTCGATGTCCAGCAGCTCAAGCCGCAGCACCTCACCGGGCGCCAGGGCCTCGTCGAAGGCTTCTTCGACGATGCGCAGCGCGGGCCCCTGGGCGAAGGCGCTGAGGCGCTCTTGCTCATCAAAAGCCTGGTCCTGCGATTCGAATTCGACTTCGAATCGCAGGTCCTGCACGACGTGGGCTTCAGCCTTCATGGTCGGCTCCGTTCTCGCCACCCGCGCCGTCCACGCCACCCACCACATCAGAAAAGTCGGGCACCGCAGCGGGCGGCGCGGGCAGCCAGGTGATGACGCGCAGCGCCGCATCGTCCACCTGCCGTGCCAACCTTTCGCTGGGTGTTTCGCAGTGCTGGCGCCGCGCAGCGAGCCAGGCCCCAAAGTCGGCCTCGAAGCGCACCATGTCCTCGAAGTTGAGCCAGCGCAGCTGCAGCGACAGGTGCGGCGGGCAGTTGATGCGCAGCGTTTCTTCTGCCAGCGCCTGAAAGCCCGGCTGGTGGGTGCGCGCGGTCCAGTCCGGCAGCACCGCAGTCAGGCGCAGGCCGTAGTAGGACGGTTGCAGCTGCAGCGATTCATGCCGCGGTGGCGGCGTGGCCCCTGCGCGCAGGGGCCGCAGCAGCACGTGTTCGACCAGGTGCAGGCCTTCGGACGCGTCGTTGACGCGCAGCAGGTAGTCGCGCAGCGTGGCAGCGGCGGCACGCGCCAGCGTCGGCGTCGGGAATTCACCCAGGCGCCAGACATTGTGGTTTTCGTCGGGGCCCAGGGCCAGCGTGGTGCGGCCTTCTGCGGCGTGCGATTGAAGCCGGTAGCGTTCACTGGACATGCCGCAGCGCATCAGCGCGGCCGACAGCGGCGCATCGGTGCGCCGCAGCAGGGTCTG
>JAYSYB010000036.1:0-2495 GCA_043716775.1 Rubrivivax sp. | reverse complement strand
AACCATTTCCATGGCCTTGGTGATCTTCTTGGTGTTCTCCACCGATTTGATCTTGCCGCGTATCTCTTTGCCGACCGCCATGGTCTTCTCCTTGGCGTCGGGTTAGGCGAAGGACTTCTTGAACGCAGTCACGGCGTTCGTGAGTTCTTCTTCAGCCGCCTTGTCCATCGCCTTGTCGTTCTCCAGCTTGGCCAGCAGCGCCGCGTGGCTGCTCTTCAGGTGCTGGTGCAGGCCGTGTTCAAAGGGCAGCACGCGCTTGACTTCGATGTCGTCCATGAAGCCCTTGTTGACGGCAAAGAGCGTGGCCGCCATCAGGCTGATGGGCAGCGGGCTGTATTGCGCCTGCTTCAAGAGTTCAGTCACGCGCGCGCCGCGGTCGAGCTGCTTGCGCGTGGCGGCGTCCAGGTCGGATGCAAACTGCGCAAAGGCGGCCAGTTCACGGTACTGCGCCAGGTCGGTGCGGATGCCGCCGGACAGGCTCTTGATGAGCTTGGTCTGCGCCGCGCCGCCGACGCGCGACACGGAAATGCCGGCGTTGATGGCGGGGCGGATGCCGGCGTTGAACAGCGACGTTTCCAGGAAGATTTGGCCGTCGGTGATCGAGATCACATTCGTCGGCACGAAGGCCGACACGTCACCGGCTTGGGTTTCGATGATCGGCAGCGCCGTCAAAGAACCTGTCTTGCCCTTGACCGCGCCCTTGGTGAAGGCTTCGACATAGTCGGCATTCACGCGCGCGGCACGCTCCAACAGGCGGCTGTGGAGATAGAACACGTCGCCGGGGTAGGCTTCGCGGCCCGGCGGGCGGCGCAGCAGCAGCGAGACCTGGCGGTAGGCCACGGCCTGCTTGGACAGGTCGTCATAGATGATCAGCGCGTCTTGGCCGCGGTCGCGGAAGTACTCGCCCATCGTGCAGCCGGAGTAGGCCGACACGTACTGCATGGCCGCCGATTCCGACGCACCAGCCGCCACGACGATGGTGTATTCCATCGCGCCATTGGCTTCCAGCGCCCGCACCACGTTCTTGATCGACGACGCCTTCTGGCCGATGGCGACGTAGACGCAGGTCATGTTCTGACCCTTCTGGTTGATGATCGTGTCGATCGCCACCGCCGTCTTGCCGGTCTGGCGGTCGCCGATGATCAGCTCGCGCTGACCGCGGCCGATAGGCACCATCGAGTCGATGGACTTCAGGCCCGTCTGCACCGGCTGGTCCACGCTCTTGCGCGCGATCACGCCTGGGGCGACCTTTTCGATGACGTCGGTCATCTTGGCGTTGATGGGGCCCTTGCCGTCGATCGGCTGACCCAGCGCGTTGACGACGCGGCCGATGAGCTCAGGCCCCACGGGCACTTCAAGAATGCGGCCCGTGCACTTGACAGTATCGCCTTCACTGATGTGTTCGTACTCGCCCAGGATCACCGAGCCGACCGAGTCGCGTTCCAGGTTCAGCGCCAGGCCGTAGGTGGGCTGGCCGCTGGCTGTGGGCGGAAACTCGAGCATTTCGCCAGCCATCACGTCACTCAGGCCGTGCACACGCACGATGCCGTCGGTGACGGACACCACCGTGCCCTGGTTCTTGATGTCAGCCGTGGCCGCCAGGCCTTCGATGCGGCTCTTGATCAGCTCGGAAATTTCTGCGGGGTTCAGGTTCATGGGGTTCTCCGGGTCACGCAGTGAGCGCAACTTTCATCTGTTCAAGACGTGCTTTGACCGACGTGTCGAGCACCTCGTCGCCGACGGTCACGCGGATGCCGCCGATCAGTTCAGGCGCGATCTCGACCGTGGGATTGAGCTTGCGGGCAAAGCGCTTTTCGAGTGCAGCCACGGTGTCGGCGAGCTGCGTGGCGTCGATCGGAAAGGCACTTTGAATGCGCGCATCCGAGACCCCGGAACTGGCGTTGACCAAGGTCTGGAACTGCGACGCAATTTCGGGCAGCGCGGCCAGGCGGCCGTTGTCCAGCACCGCGCGCAGCAGGTTGGCGACCCGGCTGTCGAGCGACAAACCCTTCTGCAAAGCGACGCCGACGATCAGGTCGAAGACCTGCGGCGAAGCCACTTTCGGGTTGTCGGCAAACTGGCGCAAGCCCGCGTCAGCAGCCAATGCGGCCAGCGACGACACCTGATCCTTCAACGATGCGGCGGTGCCGCCAGCGGCTTTGAATAATGCCTCGGCGTAGGGGCGCGCGATGGTCGCCAGCTCGGCCATGTCAAAGCTCCGCCTTCAAGCGGCCCAGCAACTCGGCGTGCACGGAAGCGTTGACTTCCTTGCGCAGGATGGCTTCGGCGCCTTTGACGGCCAGGCCCGCCACTTGCTCACGCAACACTTCGCGCGCCTTGACCGACTCTTGTTCGGCTTCGGCACGGGCGGCGGCAATGATCTTGCTCGCCTCTTCGCTGGCGCGACCCTTGGCCTCTTCCACCATCTGTTGCGCCAGCCGCTCGGCGTCGGCCAGGCGCTTGCTGGCGTCGTCACGGGCGGCGGACAGCTGGGC
>JAYSYB010000350.1:0-4924 GCA_043716775.1 Rubrivivax sp. | reverse complement strand
GGTCGGCGCGGCGGCGGTCGTTGCGGCGGCGGTCGGCTTCGCGCGGGTCCATGGGCGCCGCAGCCGGCGTCTTCAGCGCGGCCCGGCGAGGCGGTGCGCCTCGCTGCAGAACGGCCGGCCCGCGGCGTCCTGCACGGCATCGGACTGCGGCAGGTGGATGCCGCAGTGCACGCAAGCCAACATGGCTTGCGGCGCGGGTGGGGCTGGCTTTTCGGCCGCAGGCGCAGCGGGCTTGGGTCCAGGCTTGCTGCCTTCAGACGGCCTGCGCCGGCGGCCGATGGTGAGCCAGGCGACGACCGCGATGACCAGCAGGAGGATGAGGTATTTCATGTCAAGCGAAGACCACCATTCAAGCGCCGCGACCCAGCAGCACTTCAAGCACAAAGCGCGAACCCACATAGGCCAGCAGCAAGAGCGCGGCACCAAAGTACAACCAGCGCGTGGCTTTGCGGCCGCGCCAGCCGCGCAGCCGCCGGCCCAGCAACAGGGCCGCGAAGACGCTCCATGCCAACACCGAAAACACCGCCTTGTGGTCGCCCCAGCGCCACTGCACGGTGGTGACGATGCCCAGCAAAAGCGTGGCCGTGAGCACCACAAAACCGGCTTCGACAAAACGGAAGGTCAGCCGTTCCAGTTGCAGCAAAGGCATGCCGGAAGCGGGGTTGGTGGCGGCACGCGGCGCGCCCGGTGCGCTGCCGCGCAGGCGGCGCTCTGCCGCGTCCAGCAAAGCCGCATGCAGCACCGCCGCACCAAAGAGCCCATACGAACCCAAGCCCAGTGCAAAGTGCAGCGGCGCCAAGGCCGACTGCATGACCTTCGGATCGCCGGGGAAGAGCGCAGCCACCACCACCGCCAGCACGCCCGCCATGCCCAACCACTGGCGCACGGCTGGCAAGGGCACGAGCCGGCTTTCGACCGTGTAGACCGCGATCACCAGCCACACCGTCATCGACAACACGGGCCCGAAACCCAGCCTTGCGCCGGGCATCGACTGGCCGAAGCCACCGATGTCGATGATCAGCAACAACGCGTGCAGCACAAAGCCCCCCAGCAGGGCAGCGGCCGACACTCGGCGCAGGCGCACCGCCGGCAAAGCGGCCACGGTGTAAAGCACCACCGCCACACCCGCCAGCAGAAGCCCACCGCCGGGCGCAAGCATCGGGGAAGCGGTCGATAGAATCATGCGACACAGTGTAATGACCGCGGGCGCCTCAACGGCCGCCTGCCCCCACGATGGCCACGACCCTCACAGACCGTCTGTCCCGGATGGTCAAGACGATGCGCGGCCAGGCCCGCATCACCGAAAGCAACGTGCAGGACATGCTGCGCGAAGTGCGCATGGCCTTGCTCGAGGCTGACGTCGCGCTGCCCGTGGTGCGCGACTTCATCAATCGCGTGAAAGAGAAGGCGCTGGGCCAGGAAGTGGCGGGGTCGCTCAACCCCGGTCAGGCGCTGGTGGGCATCGTGCACAAGGAGCTGGCCGCCACCATGGGCGATGTCGCGCCCGAAGGGTCCGCCGCGCGACCGGTGTCCGAACTCAACCTGGCGACGCAGCCGCCGGCCGTGATTCTGATGGCCGGCCTGCAAGGCGCCGGCAAGACCACCACCACCGCCAAGCTCGCCAAGCACCTCATCACCAAGCGCAAGAAGAAGGTGCTGACGGTGTCGGCCGACGTCTACCGGCCGGCCGCCATCGAACAGTTGAAGACCGTGACCGCACAGGCCGGTGCCGAATGGTTCCCGTCGGACCCGAGCCAGACGCCACGCGAGATCGCGCTGGCCGCGCTGGACCATGCCAAGCGCCACTACTTCGACGTGCTGCTGGTGGACACCGCCGGGCGGCTGGGCATCGACGCAGCGTTGATGGCCGAGATCAGCGAACTGCATGCGGTATTGAATCCGATCGAGACGCTGTTTGTCGTCGACGCCATGCAGGGCCAGGACGCGGTCAACACCGCCAAAGCCTTCAAGGACGCACTGCCGCTGACGGGCGTGGTGCTGACCAAACTCGACGGCGATTCACGCGGCGGTGCGGCGCTGTCGGTGCGGCAGATCACCGGCGCGCCGATCAAGTTTGCGGGCACCTCGGAAAAGATCGACGGCCTGGAAGTCTTCTACGCCGAACGCCACGCCGGCCGCGTGCTGGGCATGGGCGACATCGTCGCGCTGGTTGAAGAAGTTCAGAAGGGCGTGGACGTCGAGGCGGCGCAGAAGTTTGCCGACAAGATGAAGTCGGGCAGCGGCTTCGACTTGAACGACTTCCTGTCGCAGATCAGCCAGATGAAGAAGATGGGCGGCCTGTCCAGCCTGATGGACAAGCTGCCGAGCCAGCTGACCGCCAAGGCCGCAGGCGCCGACATGGGCAAGGCCGAGCGCGACGTGAAGCGCATGGAAGGCATCATCAACTCGATGACCGCGCTGGAACGCCGCAAGCCCGAACTCATCAAGGCCAGCCGCAAACGCCGCATCGCCACCGGCGCCGGGGTGCAGGTGCAGGAGGTCAACCGGCTGCTGAACCAGTTTGACCAAATGCAGGGCATGATGAAAAAGATGAAGGGCGGCGGCCTGATGAAGATGATGAAGCGCATGGGCGGTATGGGGGGCATGGGCGGTATGGGTGGCGGTGGCGGTGGCGGTGGCAGCAGCGGCGGCGGCTTCCCCGGCATGCCCCGTTAGAAGGCTGATGCGCTGAAACGCTGCAGCGCTCACTTCGGTGCCATTCGTCACGGTCAGGGTTTGCCCGCAGCGTGATGGTCACGTCTCGATACGACTTTTGTGCAGGCAGACGTTGATCGCCAGACGCATCTGACCGATGTTCAGGGTTCGCCTCTCTTTGCCGACCTGCCGAGCCTGTCTGCCGGTCTGTCCAGCCCCCCATGGAAGTACTGCCCTCTTTCGGATCTCTCGCCCTGCCCGCGACGGTGCTGCTTTTGCTGACCCTGCTTGGGGTGCGCCTGCGGCAACGCTTCAGTGACCGGCGTGAACGGCGCGAAAAACGCGACGCGCTCGACACCGTGGCCGCCTGGCCGCCCGAAGCCGCGCGCGTGCTCACGATCACCGAACGCCAGGCCTACGACCTGTTGAAGCGGTCGATGCCGGGTTACCTGGTGCTCGGGCAGGTGCCCATCTCACGCTTCATCCGCGTGCCGGCGCGTCACTCCTACAGCGAATGGCTGCAGCGCGTGGGTGCACTCAGCGCCGACCTGCTGCTGTGCGACGCCGGCTCCCGCGTGCTGGCGGTGGTGGACATCCGCCCCGCCACTGAAAGCGAACGCAGCCGCCGCCGCCACGAACGCATGGCGCGGGTGATGCGCGCTGCGGGCATCCACGTGCATGTGTGGCGCGAAGGCGCCCTGCCCTCGGCGGCCGAGGTGCGCACGGCCATGGCGCACGTGAACGGCCCCGCCGCAGCAGGCATCAAGCCGACCACATCGCGCCCGATGCCGCTGATCCCGATTGCCGAGATGTCCGAGCTGTTGGCCGATGGCGACCGCGCCGCGCTGGAAGGCAGCTTCGACGCGGCGATGGAACCCGTGGCCTCGGGCTTTTACGACGAGATCGAGCACGCAGAATCAGCTCGCTGAGTCAAGGGTATCCGCAGCTTCTTCAGCCGTCGCGCGTCGAATCGCGCCCCGGTCAACGTCGGCCTTGCGAGTCGTTCTGGACTTGCAAACGCGGGCTCAGTCCAGCAGGGCGTGCGCGAATTCCCGCGCGTCAAAAGTCTGCAGATCTTCCAGCTTTTCACCGATGCCGATGAAGTAGACCGGCACGGGGCCTTTGTCAGCATGACGCTCGGCACCCCAGCGCGCAATAGCCGCCAGCACGCCACCCTTGGCTGTGCCATCGAGCTTGGTAACGATCAAGCCCGTCAGGCCCACCGCAGCGTCAAAGGCCTTGACCTGCGCCAGTGCGTTCTGGCCTGTGTTGCCGTCCACCACCAACAGCACTTCATGCGGCGCGTCGCTCTGTGCCTTGCCGATGACGCGGTGGATCTTCTTCAATTCATCCATCAGGTGCGTTTGTGTCGGCAAGCGGCCGGCGGTGTCGGCAATCACCACGTCGCAGCCACGCGCGCGGCCGGCAGTGACGGCGTCGAAGGTCACGGCAGAAGGGTCGCCGCCTTCCTGGCTGACGATCTCGACCTGGTTGCGGCCGGCCCAGACCGCCAGCTGTTCTCGCGCCGCAGCGCGGAAGGTGTCGGCCGCCGCCAGCAGCACCTTGCACTTGGCTTCAGCCAAGTGGCGCGTGAGTTTGCCAATGCTGGTGGTCTTGCCAGCGCCGTTCACCCCCACCACCATGATCACGGTAGGGCGCGCCACACCCACAGTCAGCCCGCGCTGCAGCGGCATGAGCAGATCGGTCAGCGCGTCGGCCAGCAAGACCTTCACCGCCGAAGGCTCAGTCGCTTTTGCATCCTTGACGCGCCGGCGCAAGTCCTTCAGCAAGAATTCCGTGGCAGAAACGCCTGCATCGGCCATCAGCAAGGCCGATTCCAGCTCTTCGTACAAGGCTTCGTCGATGCGGGTGCCGGTGAAGACATGGGTGATGCCAGAGCCGGTCTTGCGCAAGCCTTGCGCCAAGCGGTTGAGCCAGCCACTGCGGGGCGGCTCGACGGCCGAAGCCACTGCCTCTGTCGGGCTTGGGCTTGGGCTTGGCGCTTGCAGCGCGTCCACTGGGGCAACAGCAGGTGGCTTCTTCTTGAAGAAACTGAACATCGATTAGGGACTGCGGGTGGGGGAGAGCCGGGCCGATGGGTGGGCTTGATGCAGAGGCATGGATGCCGAGCGCAGTACAGCTTTTTGGCTCGCTATACTCCTGGGCTAAGGCGCTTTAGCTCAGCTGGTTAGAGCGACGGAATCATAATCCGCAGGTCCGGGGTTCAAATCCCTGAAGCGCCACCAAGATTCCTGCGGCCCGAGTTCAC
>JAYSYB010000349.1:0-1526 GCA_043716775.1 Rubrivivax sp. | reverse complement strand
TGAGTCGGCGCGCATTGCCTTCGCACCTTCGGATCAGATGGACGCCCGCCTGCGCCGCGCTGTGCGAGACGCAGGTTATGAACCGCGAGCCGCTGATGCGGCCATTGATGCGCCAGATGCCTCAACCTGGGCGGGCTTCTTACCCGTGGGCGTTGGATTGGCTTTGTCCGCGCCGCTGATGCTGCCGATGATTGCGGATTTGTTCGGCAAACACTGGATGCTGCCCGCGCTGTGGCAATTTCTGCTCGCCACCCCAGTGCAGTTCATTCTGGGCGCGCGCTTTTACAAAGGGGCCTGGGGTGCGATCAAAGCGCGCGCAGGGAATATGGATTTGCTGGTCGCCATTGGCACCACAGCGGGCTGGGCCCTGTCGATGTGGCTGTGGCTGACAGCGGAGCCTGACACCATGGTGCACCTCTACTTCGAAGGCTCAGCGGTCGTCATCACGTTGGTAATGCTGGGCAAGTGGCTGGAGGCGCGCGCCAAGCGACAAACTACCTCGGCGATCCGCGCGCTGCATGCGCTGCGGCCCGACACCGCGCACTTGATCGGGCTGGATGGCGAGGTTGATGTCCCCGCCGCCGAAGTGCTGGTGGCCGACAAGCTGGTGGTCAAGCCCGGCGAGCGTTTTCCGGTGGACGGCACGTTGTTGGAGGGCCAAACGCAGGTTGATGAATCGATGCTGACGGGCGAGCCGCTGCCTGTCGGGAAAGAGCTTGGCAGCAAACTCACCGGCGGATCCATTAACGGCGATGGCCGCGTGGTGATGCAGGTGCGCGCTGTGGGCAGCGAGACGGTGCTGGCCAGCATCATCCGCCTGGTGGAAGACGCGCAGGCCGGCAAGGCACCGATTCAACGGCTGGTCGATCAGGTCAGCGCGGTGTTCGTGCCCGTGGTGCTGGTGATCGCGCTGACAACCGTGCTGGCGTGGTGGTTGACGGGCCACCCGTTCGAGCTGGCGCTGATTCACGCGGTGGCGGTCTTGGTCATCGCCTGTCCCTGCGCACTGGGCCTGGCCACGCCCACCGCCATCATGGCCGGCACGGGTGTGGCGGCGAAATACGGCATCTTGATCAAGGACGCGCAGGCGCTGGAGCTGGCACACAAGGTGGACGTGGTGGCGTTTGACAAAACCGGCACGTTGACGGTGGGGCGGCCCATGTTGACAGACTTCATTCCTACTGCTGAAGCGAAAAGAATGGCGCTACTGACCGCCGCTGCCAGCCTGCAAAGCGGCAGCGAGCACCCGCTGGCCCACGCCGTCGTCGTTGCAGCGCAAGAGCAAAGGCTGCACTTCGCCGCGCCGCAAAACGTGCGCGCCGCACCAGGCCGTGGCACCGAGGGCGATGTAACGGTCGAGGGCGCAGCGCGCAGCTTCCTGGTCGGCAGTTTGCGCTGGATGCAGGAGTTGAAGGTCGACATGAGCGCCATGGCGGCTCAGGCTACCGAGTTGCAGGCTGCGGGCGCCACCGTGTCCGCGCTGGCCGAGCGGTCAGCGCGCGGTGTCAGCTTGGTCGCGCTGATGG
>JAYSYB010000348.1:0-1526 GCA_043716775.1 Rubrivivax sp. | reverse complement strand
GGCGGCAGTCATCAGCATGGGGAAAAAGCGTTGGTAGGCATCAGCCGCCATCATCACGGCCTTGTAGCCCGCGATGTTGGCCTGGCTCGACAGCACGTCCATGCTCTGGGCGCGGCTGGTGCGGGGCGCCGCTTCCAGCGAAAACGAGGTCAGCTGGGCAGCGGCCAGGCGCTGGAGCCCGGCGGGATCGAAAGGATTGAGCATGCCGACCACCACACTGCCAGGCCGGGTGTGCGCCATTTCGCGGTCCTCGGGGCAGCGCACCTTGAGCACAATGTCGGCGCCATAGGCGCCCGCCGCATCGGTGATTTCGGCGCCAACGGCCTGGTAGGCCGCATCGGGAACACTGGCTGCAACGCCGGCGCCCGACTGGACGCGGATCGTGTGGCCCAAAGCCTTGAGTTTCTTGGCCGTTTCCGGCGTGATGGCGACGCGTGTTTCTCCAGCCGTGATTTCGGCAGGTATCCCAATCAGCATGGGTTCTCCTCGGTGCTTTATTTTTTTCTCGGAGGCCTTGAAAAAGGCCAGGGGCGGGTTCGCAACTGCCGAAAGCTTACATGAGATTTTTGTAAATTTTCGTCAATGCAGGCTAATGTTGCTTGGTATCGGCAATCTTCGGGATAAACCCTATATCCCGTAAAAAAACCCCATTGGCAGCTGACAGGCCAATGGAGCTGTTCGAAAATGAATCCGTTACTGGCCGCAGACCCGCAGCAGCAACCAGGCTTATTTCGCCGTGGGCATCACAAACTCGGCGCCTTTGCCAATGCTTTCGGGCCAGCGCTGCATGATGGATTTTTGCTTGGTGTAGAAGCGCACGCCCTCTTCGCCGTAGGCATGCATGTCGCCGAACAGGCTTTTCTTCCAGCCGCCAAAGCCGTGCCAGGCCATCGGCACCGGAATCGGCACATTGATGCCGACCATGCCGACCTGGATGCGGCGGCTGAATTCACGTGCCACATGGCCGTCGCGGGTGAAGCAGCTCACGCCGTTGCCGAATTCATGGGCGTTGATCAGGTCCACCGCTTCTTTCAGGTCGTTCTCCCGCACGCAGCCGAGCACCGGGCCGAAGATTTCTTCCTTGTAGATGCGCATGTCGGGCGTGACATGGTCAAACAGCGTGCCGCCCATCCAGAAACCCTGTTCGCAGCCTTCGCCCGCGTCGGCGCCGGTGAAGGTGCGGCCATCGACCAGCAGCTTGGCGCCCTCTTCAACGCCCAGGTCGATGTAGCCGGTGATGCGCTTGTGGGCGATGCCGGTGACGATCGGACCCATTTCCGCGTCCAGGTGCACGCCGTTCTTGATCACCAGCGTTTCGGCTCTAGCCTTGAGCATCGGAATAAGCTTGTCGGCCACGTTGCCGACCAGTACCGCCACCGAAATCGCCATGCAGCGCTCGCCGGCCGAGCCGTAGCCCGCGCCGATCAGCGCATCGACAGCCTGCTCCAGGTCCGCGTCGGGCATGACCACCATGTGGTTCTTGGCGCCGCCCAGCGCCTGCACGCGCTTGCCGTGGTGCGCGCCGG
>JAYSYB010000347.1:0-4931 GCA_043716775.1 Rubrivivax sp. | reverse complement strand
GGCAGGCCCTGCTCGGCAGCGACGTCGCGCATGCGCTCCAGGATCAGTGCATGCGCCTCGGGCTGCAGCGCCAGATCAAGCCCCAGGGCAGCGGCCGCGCACTGCCGCGTGTGGTCGTCAGGCGTCGCGCCGATTCCGCCACAACTGAAGACCAGGTCGCCGCTGGTAAAGGCATGGTGCAGGTCGGCGGTGATGCGGGGTCGGTCGTCACCGACATAACGCGCCCACTGCAGTGAAAGGCCACGTGCGGCCAGCAGTTCGATGACCTTGGGCAGGTGCTTGTCGGCGCGCTTGCCCGACAGGATTTCGTCGCCGACGATGACAAGGCCGATGTTCATGGCGTGGGGTTCAGCTTCAAATTTCTCTCAACAGGTGCGTGTGCTGCACGTCCCGCAGAAGCTGCAGTTCCGCCAGACAAAAGTGGGTGAACCAGCAGGCCGCAAAGACGAAGATCACCGTGTACATCCACACCGCCACCAGCACCAGCAGCGGCGCCAGCAGCAGCGCAGCGCTGCCCACCGCCCACAGCAGGGAGGGCAACGCGCCCAGGTAGCCGCAGAACACGCCCATGCCCAACAGCGCCCAGCGCCGGCTGCGCAGCACTGTGCGGCGTTCGGCCGCGCTGGCATGGTGCGCGAGAACATCGAAAGCAAACACGCGGCACGTCAGCCAGCCCCAGATCAGCGGCGGCAGCACCACCACGAGCGGCGGCACCAGCCACAGCGGAATGCTCAGCACCATGGCGATCAGTGCGGCGAAAGTGCAGGCGACGGACCACAGCACACCTTGCCACCAGCCCGCACCTTGCAGGGCGTGCAAATCGGGGTAGCGCCGCTTGGCGACTAAGCGCACCACCGCCGGGGTGGCAACGGCGGCCACCATCAGCAGCGTCAGCACCAGCACCACCGGCACCGTCAGCGCCACCACGACCATCGGCGCCACCATGGCGCGCAGTTGAGGCGCGCCGACCGAATTCAGCCAGCGGAACACCGCGTCGCTGAGCGACCAGGCGTTCAGCCCGGAACGCACGGCGTCCAGCGCCGGCTCCCAGAAGGCCCAACCCGTCAACCCGACCAGGAAACCCGCCACCACCAACGGCAACATCGCCCACAGCAACACGCGCGGGTGCAGGCACGTGACGCAGGCACGCCAGAACGATTCCAGAACACCTCGCATGGGCGGCTTGCGGTCTGTCTTGCTTGTCTGGGCGTGGCGTGGTGTGGCTTCAGCGCATGTTGCCGGTATGGCCCAGCGAATAGCGCCCCGGCTGCGGCCACACGGTCAGGCCATGCGGTTCCTTGCCCACCTTGACCTGCTTCACGTCGCCGCTGCTGGTGTCGAAGCGATAGACCACGTCGTCGTAGCGCGCGGCCAGCCACAGGTGCTTGCCGTCCACACTGACATTGCCCATGTCGGGGCTGCCGCCGCCCGGCACGGGCCAGCGGGCGACGATCTTTTCGGTCGCGAAGTCGATCACCACCACGCCGCCGTTGCCCAGGCGTGAGCCGTGGATCTTGTGCGACCCGCGGTTGGCGACAAACAAGCGCTTGCCGTCGCGGCTGGGATAGAGGCCGTGCGCACCGAGGCCGGTCTGGATGAAACCGACCTTCTTGAACAAGAGCGCGTCGATGATGTGCACGCCGTCGGCATGCATGTCGGCGACATAAAAACGTTTGCCGTCGGGTGAACTGCGGATGTCCTGCGGCATGCCCTTGGTGACGGTGCAGATTTCGCTCTCACCCGGCTCCCAGACCTTGCCCGGTGCGGTGCGTGGCGCACCCGGTACTTCCTTGAAGCGCGTGCGGGGCATTTCCAGCTTCAGATAGGCCAGCACCTTGCGGCTGGCGAGGTCGATCTTGGCCAGCGTGCCCGAAAATTCGCAGGTGAAGATGGCGAAGCTGCCATCGGCCGAGAATTCAGCGTGGTTGATGCCGGGGCAGCCCGGCGTGTCGATGGAATATTGCAGCGCCATCGTCTGCGGGTCGCGGAAATCCAGCCGCTTGCGCGCTTCGGCCACCACGATGGCCGACTTGCCGTCGGGCGTGTAGTACATGTTGTAGGGGTCGTCCACCATCACCGCCTTGCCAGCTTTGCCGGTGCGCGGATCCACGGGGGTCAGGCTGCCGTCGGTGCGGCCTTCTGCGTTGTTGGTGACCCACAGCGTGCGCAGGTCCCACGACGGCACGATGTGCTGCGGGCCAATGCCCACCTTGAACTTGTCCACCACTTTCAGGGTCAGCGGGTCGATGACATAGACGTCGTTGCCGCGCAGGTTGGGCACGTAGATACGCTCCAGGTCGCCAGCCAGCGCGGGGCTGAGCTTGTCAGACGCGATACCGCTGTAGATGTTGCGCGGCTCTGCAGCCGGGCTTGCGACAGGCGCGGGGGTCTGAGCTTCAGCGGGCACGGTCGTGCCTGCGAACCAGACCACGAGGCCGACTGCGGCGGCGGCCGCCATGAGTACTTTGTTGCTTGCCAAATTCATCAACCCATCTCCGTTTGTTTGTCAGGGTGCAGCCTTGCGCACCGATTGGCGAATTGCCTCCCGGATCGCCATAACCGAGGCATTGACGATGTGCTCCACGCCCGGCCGCCCAAGTTCTGCCGTGGCGCGGCGCGGGTCACCGGCCACGCCATCATTGTCGCGGCCATTGCCGCTCTTCTTCGCGCGCGCTTCGCTGCGCACCAGCGCCGGTGCCGTAGCCAGCGTCAAAGCGGTATCCGCCAGGCCTGCATGGGTGCCAATTTCCGCATCGCTGTAGCCTTGTGCCTTGAGCGCAGCAGCGTAGTCGGTGGACGCCGCGCGGTAGTACTCGGGCAGCGCATGCACGCGGCATGGCGTGGCGGTCCACAAGCGGTTCAGCTTGGCGGCCACGCGGTCCAGGCTGGCGCGGTAGCCGCCATGGTCGCCCAGCAGCACCACCTGGCACAAGCCATGGCGGTGCAGGCTGCGCGCGGCACCTTCCAGCGTGGCCTCAAACGCCGCGTCGGGGATGCTGATGGTGCCCGGCCAGCGCATGTGCTGCGTGGCCGGGTCGATGGCGCCTTCAGGCACGTAGGCCAGCACCGGCGCGACGACCGCATTGCCCAGCTTGTCGGCAATGCGCAGGGCCAACTCACGCACCCGCGCGTTGTGCTTGCCCAGCGCCATGTGCGGGCCGTTTTGCTCAGTGCCGCCGACAGGTACCAGCACGGTGGTGCTGCCGGTGGCGATGCGCGCCTGCAATTCGGTCCAGGTGAGTTCTTCGATCTGCAATGAAGCCGGCTGGGCAGCCGTCGCAAACGCCGCTGCGAACAGCAACCACAGCGCCCCCCACAGAGCGGCACCCATGACAGCACGAAGGCTATTCGTCATCACCGCCCAACAGGCCGCCCAGCAGCCCGCCGCCCACCACGCCACCCGCCACCAGGCCGCCCAGCGAACTCTCCTCTCGCCGGCCGCCCATCTGCGGCGCGGCGGCAAACACGCGCGACGCCAAGCGGCTGAAAGGCAGGCTTTGCAGCCAGATCGTGCCCGGGCCCGTCAGCTCGGCGAAGAAAAGGCCTTCGCCGCCAAAGAGCGCGGTCTTGATCTTGCCCACGTACTGGATCTCGAAGCTGACGTTGGGCGTGTAGGCCACCACGCAGCCGGTGTCCACCAGCAGCGTCTGCCCGGGATGCAGTTCGCGCCGCACGACGGTGCCACCAGCATGCACAAAGGCCAGGCCATCGCCTTCCAGCTTTTGCATGATGAAACCTTCACCGCCAAAGAAACCGGTGGACAGTTTCTGCTGCAGCGCGATGCCCAGCGAGACACCGCGCGCGGCGCACAGGAAGGCGTCTTTTTGGCAGATCAGCGTGCCGCCCAGCTGGCGCAGGTCCATCGGCAAGATCTTGCCTGGGTACGGCGCGCCAAAGGCCACGCGCAATTTGGTGCTGGCGGCGTTGGTGTAAACAGTCGTGAACAGCGATTCACCCGTCACCAGCCGCTTGCCGGCGCCCAGAAGCTTGCCCAGCAAGCCGCTGCTGCTGATGCTGCCGTCGCCAAAGACGGTATCCATGGTGATGCCTGCGTCCATGTAGAACATGCTGCCGGCTTCACCAATGGCCGCCTCGCCGGGGTCGAGTTCGACCTCGACGTACTGCATCTCTGCGCCCTTGATCTCGTAATCCACCACGTCCATGGCCATCGGGGCACCCCCGGCTGCTTGACACCCCCGGCATCGTAACGAATGGCTGCAGCCGCAGCCGCAGTCGCAGCTTCAGTAGCAGCCATACGGCGGTAGCAAAACGTTGCAATGCAGCAGCATGCGGTGCTGCAAACGGTGCAGCCCTGCCAACACAATGTTTCTGCATGACAAGCACCTCTGAAATTTTGGGCTTTGGCGCTGCAGCACTGACTGTGGCTGCGGCGTCGTTGACCGCTTTCGGCCTGCGTCAGCGGCGCTATGACGGCTGGCGCTGGTGGGTGGTGGCCTTGTGGCTGACGACTCTGGGCGCGGCCGTCGGCGCGGTCTTTGGCGGCAGCTTCGGCGTGGCGCTGGCGGGGCTGCTGCTGATGCAGTGGCCGGTGGTCACGCTCATCGGGCTGCGCCGCTTCCACCCGCGGCAGGCCTTGCCCGGCAGCGAAAGGCAGGATGGATCGGTGCTCTTTGCCGCGCTGCTGCTGTCGGCGGTTTCTGCAGTGGCCGCCGGAGGGGGGCAACAGGGCGGACCCCAAGCCCAGCCGCTGGTCTTGTGGCTGGCAGCCGGCTGCAGCACGGCCTTGCACCTCTACGCCGCCACTGTCCTGTACCTGGGCCCTGCCGGGCGCGACTTCACGCCTGTGCGCAGCCTGGCCGCGACGATGGCCCTGGTGGGCTTTGTGCCGTTGGTTGTGCCGTTGGTTGTGCCGATCCTGACCGCGCTGCCGCAGTCTGACTTGCTGAGCGCCCTGCCCGTGCGCACGGCCG
>JAYSYB010000346.1:0-14899 GCA_043716775.1 Rubrivivax sp. | reverse complement strand
TCGAGGCCGTCGCGCTTGACCGTTGCCAGCACGCTCGCGGCCTGTTCGCCGCCCATCACTGAAATGCGCGCGTTGGGCCACATCCACAGGAAGCGCGGTGAATAGGCGCGGCCGCACATGCCGTAATTGCCGGCGCCAAAACTGCCACCGATGATGACCGTGAACTTCGGCACCGTGGCTGTGGCCACCGCCGTCACCAGCTTGGCGCCGTGTTTGGCGATGCCTTCGTTTTCGACCTTGCGGCCGACCATGAAGCCGGTGATGTTCTGCAAGAAGATGAGCGGCACCATGCGCTGGCAGCACAGTTCGATGAAGTGCGCGCCCTTCTGCGCGCTTTCACCGAAGAGGATGCCGTTGTTGGCGATGATGCCCACCGGCAACCCTTCCAGGTGCGCAAAGCCCGTCACCAGCGTGGCGCCGTAGCGGGCCTTGAATTCGTCAAACTCCGACCCGTCCACGATGCGGGCAATGATCTCGCGCACATCAAAAGGCTTGCGGGGGTCTTTGGGAATCACGCCGTGCAGTTCAGCGGCGTCAAACAGCGGCGCGCGCGGCGGCACTTGCAGCAACTGCCGGGGCTTCTTCCAGTTGAAATTGGCGACACTCGCCCGCGCAATGGCCAGCGCATGCATGTCGTTGTCGGCCAGGTGGTCGGCCACGCCCGACAGCCGCGTGTGCACGTCGCCACCGCCCAGGTCTTCGGCCGTCACCACCTCGCCGGTCGCAGCTTTCACCAGCGGCGGGCCGCCCAGGAAGATGGTGCCCTGGTTCTTGACGATGATGGCTTCGTCACTCATCGCCGGCACATAGGCGCCGCCCGCCGTGCACGAACCCATGACCACCGCGATCTGCGGAATGCCCAGCGCCGACATCTGCGCCTGGTTGTAGAAGATGCGGCCAAAGTGGTCGCGGTCAGGGAAGACCTCGTCCTGGTTCGGCAGGTTGGCGCCACCACTGTCCACCAGGTAGATGCAGGGCAGCCGGTTCATCTGCGCGATCTCTTGCGCGCGCAGGTGTTTCTTGACGGTGAGCGGGTAGTAGGTGCCGCCCTTGACGGTGGCGTCGTTGCAGACGATCAGGCATTCCACGCCGCTGACGCGGCCGATGCCGCAGATCAAACCCGCGCCCGGTGCGGCGTTGTCGTAGAGGTCCAGTGCTGCCAGCGGCGCAATTTCCAGAAACGGGGTGTCGGGGTCCAGCAGCATTTCCACCCGTTCACGCGGCAGCAGCTTGCCGCGTGCAACATGCTTGGCGCGGGCCGCGTCGCCACCGCCTTGGGCGATGAGCGCGAGCCTGGTATTGAGGTCTTGCACCAGCGTGTGCATGGGCCCGGCGCTGGCCTTGAATTCTTCGGATCTAGGGTTGAGCTTGGACGTGAGCACGGGCATGAGGCTGGGTTTCCTTATGTGCGCCGGTTCGGGCGTCGGCGATTGACGTTTACGTTAACGTCATTTTCGGGCTACGGCTATGCAGGCAGACGCGGCAGGCCCGCGATGAAATTGCGTTTGACCCGGTGGGTGTTGCCGACGCTGAGCAAGTAGGCCTTGGCGTCTTGCGGATTCAAACGCTTGAGGGCTTTGGCCAGCAGCCGCAGCGGCTCTTTGTAGGGTGTCTTTGCGGACGCAATCTGGAAGTCAAAACAACGGCGCAACAGCCCAAAGGCTTCGGCGTTGCGGTCTGCACCCAGTTTGTCTGCCAGGGCTTCCAGCACACGCGGATCGCAGCCGCTCGGGGGTTGCACCAACGCCAGGGCTTCATCCATCGCACCGTCCAGCACCAGCATGCCGGCCCGCCAACTCACATCGGGCCCGGCTGGCGCCGGGCGCACACCATGGCTGCCGTACTTGCGCAGGACGGCGGCTTGATGCGCCGCAAAGTCGGCCAGCGACTTCTGTTCCTGCGCCTGCGTTTGCGCGTAGGCGCGGCGCCGAATGGCCGGCCAGTCGGCGTTGGCGGCAGCGGCGGCCTTGGCCAGCGGCCGGTAGTTGTCAGGGCTGGGCTGCTGGTCGAAGCGGCGAAGGCGAATCGCCAGTGCTTCAGCGTCCCAGCCGTCGCGTTCATAGGCATCCAGCAGCAGGTCTTCCAGATGCGGATGGTTTTTGAACGTCTTGCACGCAGTCTGTGCCAACAGCAAGGCGTCCCGCGGGCGGCCGTTGTCGTTGCACCAGCGGATGAGTTCCGCGTGCTCCGTGACGCCCTGCGCGCTGCGCTTCAAGAATTCAAACACCGCTAACGGGTCGCCCTGGCGCTGCAGGTCGGCAGTCATCCAGCGCCGCAGCCGGTCACGGTTGCCATCAAAGCGCAGGTTTGATCCGGTGAACCCCATATCAGCGGTATCCATCGGCGTGTCGGGCTTGCGCGCGCTTTTCAACTCTTCTTTCTGCCAGCGCTCCACCAAACGCTTGCTGTACGCGCGGGCCACTTCAGGCCCCGCCGCTTCCAGCATTGGCGCCGCTTGCCAGTAAGTGCCACCGGGTGCTTCCATGCGCTGCAGCAGGTGGTCTGCCCACGCTGGCAGGGGTGGCGCAAGACGAAGCGAGTCGATGATCAGCGCCATCATGGCTTCGATCACGGCCTCCACCTCACCCTGGCCTTCGTAAGAACGTTCATCCACGGCCAGCGCGCGCTGGATGGCGCTTTCTGCAATGGCGCGCACGTCGGCCGCATGGCGGGGCAGTGCGCCGCGCAGCAACGCGGCAGCCTTTGTGGCGCGGTCGGCCCAGGCCCGCACCTCGCGCCTTTCGAGGTACTGACGGGCTGAAGTCTTCAGCAATGCGTCCACGGCCGTGCGCAAGGCTTTAGGGTCATCAGCCGCCTGGGCACTGGCGGCCCACGCCTTGAGCTCTGCCATCAGGTCGCGGTCGGCTTCTGCGCGCTCCCATAGGCGCTGGGCCAGTTGTTCCGCGGGTTGCGTGGCCAGGAAGGTTCGCACTGCTTCCCGGTTGCTGACGCGTGTTGCTGCCGCCTTGGCCGTGCGCGCCTGGGTTTCGGCGGACTTGCCAGCAGGTTTGGGGGCCGCCAGGGCAGGCCCGTCACCCCCCAGCAGACTGCGCCACAGCATCGCGGCGGCCACCATGTGCTTGCAGAAATTGCCATCGGCTGCATGCGGGCAACTGCAGTCGGCATGCAGGCCGGGGTCTTCAAAGTGCAGCTCCACCGTGTAGAGGGCGCTGCCGTGCGCTTCAAAGCGGGCGCGCAGGCTACTGGCACCGAGCAACTGCACGCGGTCTGAGTGCAGATACTCCAGGCCCCGCTCGTAAGTCTGCAGGCCCGCCGTGTCGCGCAGGGAATCGTCCGACAGCTCTTCGGCCCATTCGGGCGGCATGTCGTGAACGGTTTTCTTTCGGGCGCGGGGCATGGACTGCGGGCCGGCTCAGCGGCCGTACACCGTGATCTCATCCCAACCCAGCGCCGCCATCTCTGCCGTGCGCAGATGCGGTTCGCTCGGCATCAGGAACTCATCCAGCGGCGGTGGCGGCACGGTGGTGCCCGACAGCATGGCGTGCGCCTGGCCCCGGTGGTGCGTCTGGTGCATGAAGAGGTGCTGCAGCATGTGGGCGGCCGCGTCGGTCTGGATGCGGCCCTGCGCGCGCGGCATGTGCACGGTGGCATCCAGCGCGTTGTCGTCAGCGCCAGCCAGCCAGCGCAGCAGCCTTTCGTCGCTGAGCCGCTGGCTTTGAGCCAATCCACCCAACGTGTTTTCAGGCACGAAGGCCAGCGCGCGTTGGCGCGCGCCCGGCTCAGCATGGAGCACGTCGATGTAGTAACCGTCCACCCACAAGATGTGGTTGAGCGTGGCCATCAGCGTGAGGAAGAAACTCGTGCGCGCGGCGTGCATATCGGCGGGGCTCAACACCGCCATCGCCGTGTGCAGGCGGTGATTGGCCAGCCGGTTGGCGTGGGCCTGAATGCGCAGGAGCGTCAGGGCTTGCATGTCATTCCTTCATGGTCCAGGGCTCGACCGCGCCGCCAGCGGCCACCCAGCCCTGGAAGCCGCCGCCAAGATGGCTGACGTTGGCATGGCCCATGTCCTGCAACGCCTTGGCCGCCAGTGCCGACCGCCAGCCGATGGCACAGAAAAGCACCCACTGCTGCGCGCCAGCGGCCAGCTGCGCATCGACCCACGGCGAAGCCGGGTCCAGGCGAAATTCAAGCACGCCGCGCGGCACGCATATCGCACCGGGAATCGTGCCTTGGTCCTGCAATTCTTCGGCCTCGCGGATGTCCAGCAGGCGCAAGCCAGCGGTACCCAGACGCGCCCGCAAGTCGTCAACGCCAAGGGTCTGCACCTCGGCCAGAGCTTCATCAACAAGTTGGCGCGCGGTCTTCAAGACTCAGAGTCGCGGCGCCGGCAACCGATCCGGCAGCGCTTCGGTTTTACCGTCTGGCAGATTGCCAGCAGCCGCCGGTCGCTGCCGACGGGGCCGTCCAATTCCATGCCAATCGGCAGGGCGGCTCAGGCCAGGCACGAGGGGACACACGGCAACACGGTCAGTCGCGAGGATCGAGTCGGGGGGTTGGAGTCTACGGTCGGATGCGGGATGGGGGGCTGCACTTGGCGGCAATGCAGCCGTGGCGCAACCAGCCTGTCTGTTGTTGTTTGCGCCAAGACCGCCAGGCTCGCCAATTCTTAAAAAACGCGTCAAAACGGCCCTTGTGACAGCCAGCGCTCGACCTGCGGCTTGCGGTCATTGCCCCAGAAGGGCTCGCCGTCGATGACGAAGAAGGGTGCACCGAAAACACCGGCCGCAATGGCTTCGTCATTGGCGCGCTTCAGCCGCGCCTTCCAGGTGGCGTCGTTCCACGCCGCTTCCGCGGCCATGCCGTCCAGGCCGTGCTGCGTGGCCAAGGCCTTGAGCGCGGCCGGCTCGTGCAGCGCCACGCCATCCGAGAACAGTGCAGCCATGCCGGCCGTGGCCCACGCCGCCGCGGCCTCTTCGCCACGCGTCTCCTGCAGCCACCAGAACACCCGGGCGGCGTTTTGCGTGGGGATGGGAAACACCGTCGGCAGCGCCAGCGCCAAGCCTTCAAAACGCGCCGATCGCTCAAAGTCGCGCAGCGAGTATTCGCGTTTGAGCGGGTAGGCAACCGGCGGCTTGAGCTCAGCCGCCTGAAAGGTGGCGCCCAGCAGGATTGCGTGGCGGCGCACATTGCGGCCGTGGCGTCCGGCGATCGGGCCGATCCAGGCGTTGGCGATGTACGAATAGGGCGACGAGAAGTCGAAGTAGAAGTCGATCGCTGCAGGCATGGCGTTAGGCATGGCCGCACGATAAGCGGCGGCGCGGCGGACGTCCAGCCCGCCGCGTGCTCCCGCCCGGACATCGAATGGTGAGCCGCCGGCAAGTGCGGCCCGCTACGCCGGCCCTGATGCCGGCGAAGCCGACCCGCCGGCCCGCACCGCCAGCCTGAAGCAAACACGGCCAGCACTTGAATGCGCAGGGGCCGCAGGCGGCAGGATCTGCGCCCTTGCGTGTCTTCAAGGTGCTGCTGATTCCAGGTCAGCACCGTCGGCCTGCAGGCAGCTCTGCAGGCCGGGCACACTGAATCGCCCGGCCACCCGCAGCGCCGCCGCAGTGCCTGCCGCCTGCCCCATTACAAAACACGCGCCGCTGGCACGCGCTGCGCTTTGGCCCAGGTGCTCCATGCCGGCACAACGGCCAGCGACCAGCAGGTTGCTGACCGTCTGCGGCACCACCATGCGCCACGGCAGCTGGTTGAAGCTGTTGTCAGCGTCACGCGGAAAGGCCCAGTCGATGCGGCCTGCCAAGTGCATTTCCACCGGCCATGCGTTGAGGCCGATGCAGTCTTCGAAGCGCGCACCGCCCAGCACGTCGTCACCGCTGAGCATGTATTCGCAGTGCACACGCCGCGTCTCCCGCACGCCCACCTGCGCCGCAATTTCTGCGATGTCGGCGTTCTCGAAGCCCGGCACTTCGGCGCGCAGGAAGCGCATGTATTCGACGATCTGGCGCCGGCCTTCCACCTCGGCCGCGCTGAGCTGCCGGGCGTCGGTGGCGTCCACTGCCCGGCCGTCCTGGTTGCGCAGCTGCGTGACGTTGGCGCGCCAATCGCTGGCGTTCTTTTGCGGCCGCAGGATGGCGCCCTGGCGCGGAAAGTCGTAGCGGCCGGCGGCTTGCTCCATCAGCGCATCGATGGCCTTGAATTCGCCAATCGCCGCCAGCGCGCGCGGCGCATCGACGTGGCTGACGCGAAACATCGTGCTCGGGTACAGCATGTCGCCCGCACCGTCACCCAGCGTAAAAGGCACGCCGGCGAAGTGCGCGATGTCGGCGTCGCCGCTGGCGTCGATGACCTCACGTGCGCGGACGGCACGGCGGCCGGACTTGGTTTCAATCAGCACGGCGGAAATGCGTCCTTCCCCCCGCCCGTCGCCCCGCTCCTCCATCACCACGCCCGCAGCCCAGGCGTGAAACAGCAGTTCAACGCCGGCGTCCAGCAGCAGCCCGTCGGCCGCGCACTTGTAGGCCGCCACGTCGTAGGCGCAGACCCGGATGCGGCCCTGCAGACCGTCCTGCGGTGCATTCAGGCCACCCAGCGCGTCAATGCGCGCCAGCAGCTCATCCGCCACGCCGTGCACCAGCTGCTGCATCACGCCGCCGCGCTTGCCGTACAGGCCCGCAAAGTTGGTGACACCGCCCGCCGTGCCCATGCCGCCGAGGAAGCCATAACGTTCCAACAGCAGGGTGCGCGCGCCGTGCCTTGCCGCGCTGACGGCAGCCGCAATGCCGGCCGGGCCGCCGCCCACCACCAGCACGTCGAATTCGCCGTAGACCGGCGTGTCGCGTGGTGGTTCATGCACGCTGCCACGCGAATGCCCGGGCACGCTGCCCAGTGTGTTCACTCCAGCTTGATGCCGCGGCTGACGATGATGTCGCCCAGGATGCGGGTCTCGTCCTTGACCCGCGCGGCCAACCCTTCGGCGCTGCTGCCCACCGCGTCCCAGCCGCCGGTGAACAACCGCTGCCTGGTGTCGGCCTCTCGCACCGCGGCGGGCACGTCGCGCGCCAGGCGGTCCAGCGCGGCCTTGCTCATGCCGGCCGGGCCGACGAGCGCGGTCCACACTTCAAGCGGGATCAGCTTCACGCCCGCATCCGCCAACGGCACCACATCGGGTGCCAGCACGCTGCGCGGGCCGGTCAGGCCGATGGCGTGCAGCTTGCCTGCCTTCACCTGCGCCAGCGCAAGGCCGGGCGGCACCAACGCCATCTGGATCTGGCCGCCGAGCAGGGCCGTCACCACCGCAGGGTTGCCGTTGTAGGGCACGTGCACCGCCTGCGGGTTGCCGATGGCGGCCTTCACCACTTCCATGCCCAGGTGGCCTACCGAGCCAATACCCACCGAGCCATAACTCCACTTGTCAGCGGAAGCACGTGCCGCTGCCAGCCAGGCCGCGCCGGTAGGCTGGTCGGCTGGTGTCACCAGCACCAGCGGCGCGGTGGCCACCAGGCTGATCAGGCTGAAGTCCTTGACCGGGTCGTAGGGCAGCCTCGGGTTCAGCAGCCTGGCCGAAGTCAAGTTGCCGTTGATGACGACGCCCAACGTGTGGTCGTCACTGCTCTTGGCCACCGCGTCGGTGGCGACGTTGCCGGACGCACCGGGTCGGTTGTCGACCACCACCGGCTGGCCCCAGGTCTTCGCCAGCGTGTCGGCCAGCGCACGCGCGGCGATGTCAGGCGTGCTCCCACCGGGGAAGCCGACCAGGATCTTCACGGGCTTGGTGGGCCAGGCCGGTGTCTGAGGCGCTGTTTGTGCCGAGGCCCCAAACGCGCACGTTGTCAGGGCAGCGACGAGCCATTGTCGGGCGTGGCGGGTGAACGTCTTCATGGTGTCTGTTCGATGCGTGCGCAGGGCGCGCAGTATCGCAGGGCCATGCAGAGCAGCCCTGCCCGCCATAGCCTGGGCGGGGTTCACCCTGTGCAGCGCGCGGCCTTGCTCAACCAGGGCCGTTGCCGGAGCCCTTGCGCTTGTCCTTGTCGGTGTCGAAGGTTTCGGTTGGCGTCGGGCCGGTGCCGTCGGGTTCGACGCTCACGACCTTGTCGGTCAGCGCGTCTTCCTTGAAGCTATCGGGCTGGGTGCGGTGCGCCTTGCGTTGCGCGTCCAGCAGCGCTTGGGTTTGAGGGTCGGGGGTTGGGTTCATGGTGCGGCCTGCAGCGGTCACTTGAACACGAGATACAGCAGCACGAGCACGATGCCCGGTACGCCCAGAAGCCAGGCCAATGCGTATTTGCCCATGGTGTCGTTCTCCAAATGGATTGATTGGATCGACACGGTAGGTTGTGGCGCTTGGGGCGCGCGTCAGACGATTGCGCCCGTGGGTGTAGGACTGCCCGTTGGCACCTCTGTTGGCCCACCCAGTGCCTTCAACACCGCCTGGCTCAGCAGCGGCTGCAACACGCGCGCCAGGCTGTCCGCTTCGCCGACGTTGTTGAAACGTCGTTCACGGCCGCGCCACAGTGCGGACAGCGGGCCCTGCTGCAAGGCCAGCGCAGGGGTCAGCCGCTGCTGCGCTGCGTCAGGCGCCAGGCCGTGCGCCAGCACCAGGTAGCGCTGCAGCAGCGCTTGCGTGATGGGCGCCAGCGCTGCGTCATCCCACGCCGCAAAGCTGCGGTCGGTGCCGCGCACCACGTTCAGCCCCTTGGCCATGCCGGCCGCGCCAAGCGCTCCGATCAGGCCGCCGGTGATGAGGCCGGCGCCCATCGTCATGCCGCCGCTCAACACGTCGGCCTTCAGGCCGGCCAGTGCGCCAGTCACTACACCACCCATCAGCGCGGCGCGGCCTTCACCCAGGCGGCTGCGCAGTTGGGCGGCGGGGTTGGGTGCGGACGACGTGGAATCGACCGCACCGGCGGCGTGCCCCAGCAACGCGGCCAACCGGTCTTCGCAAAGCCGCCATTCGGCGTCCAGCACGGTTGCCAGCGCGGCGCGTGCGCCGTCGGCCTCGGCACGGCGCGCCAGGAAGCCTTCATCGGCCACCGCCTGGTGCGTGGCGGCGATGCGCGCCAGGCTGTCGGCCAGCACCTGCGTGCCGGCGTCCAGCCGCGCCCGCTGCTGCGCCACCCAGGCCTGGCGCAGGCGCGGCAGGCGCGGGTCGCCCGGCAGCGCAGCTTCCAGCGCGTTCAAGAGCCGCCCCTCAGCCAGCCAGCCGTCGGCGCGGGCTGGGCGGTGCGCGCTCAGGCGCGGCGGCTCGGGCTCCAGCATGTCCACCAGCGTCAGCTGCGGGCGGTCCAGCGCGGCCAGCCACGCAGGCTCGACGGCGCCGGGGCGCGTCAGCAGCAGCACGGCGTCGGTGTCTTCGCGCAGACGGGTCAACGGCGGTTTGAGCGTTGCGCCAGCGGGCCACCACGTTTGCCATGCGGCTTGCCACCAAGGCACGGCAGCGGTTGGCACCAAGGCACCGGCCACCCCCGCCGGCACGGGGTGCAGCTGCAACGTGTCGCCTTCTTCGCTGCGCAGGAGGGTTTGCACGGCGCTGCGGTGGTCTTCATTCGCCGTGTCGATCAGCGTGTCGAAGAGCGTGTCGAAGAGCTTAAGCGCCGGGCCTTCCGCAGTCGCTTCCACCAGGTTCACCCACAGCAGCCGCACGGTCGGCGGCAGGCCCGGGCGCATCAGCGGGTGCAGGGCTTCGAAGTACGGCGTGTCCAGCGGCAGCGGAAAACGCTGCGTCAACCCTGCCGCGCGCACGCCCGCGCGCCAGGCAAGCAGGCTGCGTGGCAGCACCACGGCCAGCAGCAAGGTGGCGGCCAGCAGGTGGATCCAGGGCGCAGCGGTGGCGGTGGCGTCGGCTCCGGGGCCGACGCGCAGCGGCGCCACGTCGGGCACGGCGATGCCGGTGACGGCGCTGGCGGGCGCCAACAGCCAGCGCAGCACCGTCTGCACCTGGTCCACCGTGGCAAAAGTGCTCTGCCAGCCGGCGCGGTAGTCCAGCACCAGGCCGCGCAGGTACAGCCCCGCCACCAGGCCCAGCGCCAGCGTGGCGGCGGCCCCGTGCAGCACCAGCGCCAAGCGGGCGCCGGTCAAGGGCGCGGCGTGCCGGGCCCATGCAACAGCCACGTGTTCATGGCCGCGCAGCGCCCAGCGCGACAGCCAGCCGCGCACGCCCTGCAACTTCAGCGGCAGCAGCAAAGCCGCGTAAACCAGCAGGTTCCAGCCCACCACGGCCCACACCGCCGGGGCCAGCAGGTTGACGCGTTGCGGCGGGCCCAGCTGGTCCACCGCCAGCCCTGCCACCAGGCCCAGCAACAGGGCCAGCGCCACCCACGCGGGGTGCCAGGCGCGGCGGCCCAACCAGCGCTGGGCCGTGGGGTCGCGCGGCAGCAGGCGCTGCAAGGCCAGCGCAGCACGCGCGACGACAAAAGTCTCAGGCGGGGCCTGTTCGCCTACCGTGGCCACAGCCTGGCGCGTAGCCCAGCTGCGGTCTGCGGGCCGCCACAGCGGCGTGTCGCCCGCGCCTTCTTGCGCCTGCAGCAGCAGCACCTGGCGGGCCTGGTCTTCGGTCATCGGCGCAATGTAGCTTGGCGCCGAAACGGCAAGGCCAGTGTGTGTGTGGATCATGCGACGGTGCCCGGGCTTACGGCGCGCGCACGGCGCTGCCCGCGGCCGGCCCGTCCATGGGCTTGTGTGGCACCACCGCAGCGACCTGGCCAACCGCACCGACCTGTGCGGCATCTTCAAAGTGCCAAGCCTGCGCAACGTGGCGCTGACCGCGCCCTACTTCCAACAGGGGCGCCGTGACCACGCTGGAAGCTGCGGTGAGCTTCTATGCCCTGCGCGACACCGACCCCGGGCGCATCTTCCCCAGCGTGGACGGCGTGGTGGAGAAGTTCAACGACCTGCCGGCCGCCACCGCGGCAACGTCACGCAGCAAGCGCCTTTCGGCGCTGCGCCGCGGCTGTCGGCGCAGGACGTGCAAGACCTGGCGGCCTTCCTGCGCACGCTGAGCGACGGCTTCGTGCCGTAGGCATCGGCAAGCCAGAGCCGGGCGGCGCTCAAGCCTGGTGCAACAGGGCGACCAGTTGCGCCTGGCTGTGGGTGCCGGTTTTTTCGTACATCTGGCCGACGTGCGTGCGCACGGTGGATATCTTCACGCCCAGCATCGCGGCTGCGTGGGTGGGGCGCATGCCGTCGCACAGCATCTCGGCCAGCCGGGCCTGGGTGCGCGTGAAGCGGAAGCGGCGGCGCATGGCGTCGGTGCGGGTGAGCGTGACGCGTTCGATGGTCGCCAGCACCCAGCCAAAGCTGCCTGGGATGCCGTCACCCTGGCTCATGCTGCGCAGGGTAATCTGCAGCGGCGAGCCGCCTTCCACTTCCAACGGCAGCGTCAGTTCCTGCCCCGCCGCCAGCATCGGCTGCCAGTGCGACAGCGCGACCCAGCGGCCGGCCTGGCGCAGTGACAGGCGGCCGCCAGCGTCCAGCCAAAGGCCGTCGCGGCGTTCGATGCGTCGCGTGGCGGCGGGGTTGGCTTCCAGCACCGCGCCGCTGGCGTCGGTGACGAAGAGCGGTGTCTCCAGCCGTTCCATCAGCGTGTGGCCCAGGGCGGCCAGGCGGTGGGCGCGGGTGGGGTTGCTTGAGTGGGTGATCTGCATGGTGTTGTCCTCCGGGGGGTGATTCGCAAGCCAATGGGTGGCATGGGTGCATTGAATGCCCCGCACTCCCCCTTGCGAATGACACCTTGGTATCCCCTTGGTCGAAGGACGGGTGCGGCGCCGTGAATTGCGTCCTGTTGCGCCGTAGGTTCAACGGGCAGCCGCCATGCCTGCACGCGCCATGCAGTCACCGCCGGCGCTCAGGCCAGCGCGCGGCCGATCAAAATCTTCTGCACCTCTGACGTGCCTTCATAGATCTGGCACACGCGCACGTCGCGGTAGATGCGCTCCACGGGAAAGTCGCTGACGTAGCCATAGCCGCCAAACACCTGGATCGCGTCGCTGCACACCCGCTCGGCCATCTCGCTGGCAAAGAGCTTGGCCATGGCGGCTTCTTTCAGGCACGGTCGGCGGGCGTCTTTCAGGCTCGCGGCGTGGTGAATCATCTGCCGCGCGACTTCGATCTGCGTCGCCATGTCGGCCAGCTTGAACTGCACCGCCTGGTGCTGGAAGATCGGCTGGCCGAAGCTCTTGCGGTCCTTGCTGTAGGCCAGCGCGGCTTCAAAGGCGGCACGCGCCATGCCCACAGCCTGGCTGGCGATGCCGATGCGGCCACCCTCCAGGCCCGACAGCGCAATCTTCAGGCCCATGCCTTCTTCGCCCAGCAGGTTGGCAGCCGGCACGCGGCAGTGGTCGAAGAGGATTTGCGCCGTGTCGCTGGCGTGCTGGCCCAGCTTGTCTTCAATGCGCGCCACGGTGTAGCCGGGTGTCTTCGTCGGCACGATGAAGGCGCTGATGCCCTTCTTGCCGGCGGCCTTGTCCGTCACCGCCATGACGATGGCGACGTCACCGTTCTTGCCGCTGGTGATGAACTGCTTGACGCCGTTCAGCACATAACTGTCACCTTCCAGCACTGCGGTGGTTTTCAGGCCACCCGCTTCGCTGCCCACATGCGGTTCGGTCAAGCAGAAGGCGCCCAGCATGTCGCCACGGGCCAGGGGTTTCAGGAAGCGCTCTTTTTGTTCTTCGTTGGCATAGGCCATGAGGATCGAACAGACGGGGCAGTTGTTGACGCTGACCACCGTGCTGGTGGCGCCACAACCCGCCGCTACTTCTTCCAGGATGACGGCCAGCGCCAGGTAGTCCAGCCCGGCACCGTCCCATTCGGCAGGCACCGCCACGCCGTAGCAACCCAGCGCCGCCAGGCCTTTGAGCTGCGCGGCCGGGAAGGTGTGGCCCTTGTCCCAGGCGGCGGCATGCGGCGCGATCTCGGCCTGCACGAAGCTGCGCACGGCGTCCTGCACGGCAAGGTGGTCTTCAGTCAGCAGCATGGTGTGCCTGTTGGGGTTGCGGTCGGGGGTTGCGGTCGGGGGTTGCGGTCAGGGCTTGCGGCCGGGGTTTGCGGCCGGCGTTTGCGGCATTACCAAGCCAGCGCGGCGCCGTCGTGGTTGAAGAAGCTGCCGTTGTCCTGGGGCGTCAGGCCAGCCAGCGTGTGCCGCATGTCGGCCACACTTTGCGACACCTCGATGTCGGCGCCAGCGCCGCCCATGTCGGTGCGCACCCAGCCCGGGTGGAAGGCGACGCAGATGGCCTTGCCGTCAAGCGCCAGCGACGCATCCTTCAGCACCGAATTCAGCGCCGCCTTGCTGGCGCGATACAGCCAGCCCGACGGCGAGGTGCGCAGCCCGATCGAACCCATGCGCGACGAGATCACCGCCAGCTTAGCGCCCGGCGCCAGTGCATCCACCAACTGCGGCAACACGCGCATGGCGCCCAGCACATTCGTGTGCATGACGGCATCGAATTCGTCCGCCGTGGGCGTCTGCAGCCCGGTGTAGCGCGGGCCATAGACGCCGGCATTGAGCACGATGAAGTCGAAGGCCTCGCCGTTGCCGTTGCCGTCACCGTCACGGTCACCAGCAATCAGCCGGGCCAGCCCGGCAGTGCTGGCCGCGTCCAGCAGGTCCAGTCGCCATGCAATCGCACCCAGCGACTGGATGCGCGCCAGGCCTTCGTCGCCACGCGCCGTGGCCGTGACGGCGTCCCCTGCCTCGCGGTGCTGGCGCACAAACTCAAACCCGATGCCGCGCGACGCGCCGACGATGAGAACCCTGTTCATGCTGCCACCGGCCTTTCACGCAACAGCCGCAGCGCCAGCGCGATGAAGAGCACACCGCCCAGGCCGTTCAACACCTGCCGCACACGCTGGGACGCACCCAGTTTCGACAGCCGCGCGGCCAGCGCCACCAGCAGCATCAGGAACAGGAAACCCTGGACCACGAACCAGGCACCCAGTATCAGAAACGACAGCGTCTTGTGCGGTGAATCGGCGGGCACGAACTGCGGCAGGAAGGCCAGGAAAAAGAGGGCCACCTTCGGGTTGAGGACGTTGGTGTACAGACCGATGCGGAAGTCGGCGGCAAAGCTGCGTGTGGGCGCCGACGCCGCATTGGCGGCGCTGCCCACACCGCCTTGCCAGGCTTGCCGCAACATGCCCAGACCCAGCCACACCAGGTACGCCGCGCCGGCCCACTGCACGACCTGAAACGCGGCCGGATACAGCGCCAGCAGCGTTGCAAGCCCAAACGCCGCCGCCAACGCATGCACCACGCAGCCGGCGTTGATGCCCAGCGCAGCAGCAACGCCCGCGCGTGCGCCGCCCTGCAACGTGCGGCTGACGGTGAGCAGGAAGTCGACGCCGGGGGTGGCGTTGAGGACGAAGACGGCAGTTGCAAACACCGCTGCTGCGGCCGGGCCCGGCAACAGTTGCAGCAAGTCGATCACAGCATCTCCACCGCCAGCGCCGTCGCCTCACCACCGCCAATGCACAGCGCCGCCAACCCGCGCTTCAAACCGCGTTTGCGCAAGGCACCCAGCAGCGTGACGACGATGCGAGCGCCGCTGGCGCCGATGGGGTGGCCCAGTGCGCAGGCGCCGCCGTGCACGTTGACGATCTCGTGCGCCAGCTTGAACTCATCCATCGCCGCCATCGTGACGGCGGCGAAGGCTTCGTTCACTTCCCACAAGTCCACCTGACTGGCCTGCCAACCGGCTTTGCCCAGCGCCTTGCGGATGGCACCCGCAGGCGCGGTGGCAAACCACTGCGGCTCTTGGGCGTGCACGGCGTGGCTGACGATGCGCGCAATGGGCTTCAGGCTCATTTTCAGCGCCGTGCTTTCGCGCATCAGCACGAGTGCGGCGGCGCCGTCGCTGATGCTGGATGCGTTGGCCGCCGTGATGGTGCCGTCCTTCTTGAACGCGGGCTTCAAGCCCGGGATCTTGTCGAGCTTGGCCTT
>JAYSYB010000345.1:0-1529 GCA_043716775.1 Rubrivivax sp. | reverse complement strand
TGGCGACACCGCGCACGCGGTTGTCATCGGTGTACAGCACTTCGGCGGCCGCAAAGCCAGGGAAGATTTCGACGCCCAATGCTTCGGCCTGTTCAGCCAGCCACTTGGTGACCGCGCCCAGGCTGATGACGAAGTTGTCATGGTTGTGAAAGCAGTTGGGGATCAACCACTGCGGCGTGCTTTGCGCGGACGACTCGCCCAGAAACAGCACCTCGTCTGCGGTGACGGGCTGGTTCAGCGGCGCTCCGCGATCCTTCCAGTCGGGGAAGAGTTCAGTGATCGCACGCGGGTCCATCACCGCGCCCGACAGGATGTGCGCCCCGGGCTCCGAGCCCTTTTCCAGCACCACCACTGACAGCGCAGGGTCGATCTGTTTCAAGCGGATGGCGGTGGCCAGGCCGCCGGGGCCGCCGCCGACGACGACCACGTCGTATTCCATCGATTCGCGCGGGCCGTGTTCGGCCAGGATTTGTGCGTTGTTCATGGCCCGGATTCTATGAGCCGGCCCAGACGCTTTTTTCCCTTTCAGCGCCTGAACAAAGCCGGCGTGGCCAGCCCCAGCAACGTCAGGCCCAGCGAACCCAGCACATGCGTGCTGATGGTGGCAGCCGCCCAGCCCAGGCGGCCTTGCTGCAAGGCCGCCACGACTTCGGCCGAGAAGGTCGAAAAGGTCGTCAATCCGCCCAGGAAACCGGTGATGACGAAGAGCCGCCATTCGGGTGGCATGGGCGCCGTTTGCGGCACCTGCGCAAAGAGCGCGATGGCCAGCCCGATAAGGTAGCCGCCCACCAGGTTGGCCACCAGCGTGCCCGGTGGTAGCGCGGGCCACAGGTGGTTGAGCCCCTCTCCAAGACCCCAACGCAAGAGTGCACCGAGCGCGGCACCCAGGCTGATGGCAATGATGGCGTAGAGCATGCGCCGCGATTATCGCCAGCCCTGCAACAGGCTTCGAAGGCTCAGGCTGGCGCCAGCCCCAGCCGCTGGCTGGCGGAAAACACCGGCCGGTCTTCGTTGCCCGCCGCCGCCACCGCGCGTGACCGGCCCTGGCGCTTGGCCTCGTACATGGCCTGGTCAGCACGGCGCATGGCGGCACGGATGCCTTCGCCGAAGCCGATCTGCACCATGCCAAAGCTCAGTGTGATCGTGGGCAACTGCTGGCTTGGCGCGCGGCGCTGCACTTCGGCGACGATGCGTGCGGCCACGCCCATGGCGTGCTGCGTGCTGGCGCGGCGCAGCAGCAGCACAAATTCGTCGCCACCCTGGCGGCCGGGCACGTCCTGCGCACGCAAGTGCTCCAGCATCGCACTGCTCACCAGGCACAGCGCGCGGTCACCTGCAGCGTGGCCAAAGAGGTCGTTGATGCGTTTGAAGTGGTCGACATCAAAGTTCAGCAGCACGGCCGTGCCGGGCTCGTCCTGGCGCAGCGCGTCGTCGGCCAGTTCTTCGAAGTGGCGCCGGTTGGGCACCTGCGTCAGCGTGTCCTGATTGGCCAGCACGCGCAGGCGGCGGCGCGAATCGCGCAGCTGGCG
>JAYSYB010000344.1:0-14917 GCA_043716775.1 Rubrivivax sp. | reverse complement strand
TGATGGTCATGTTTGCGGCCAACTTCGGCGGCGGCAATTACCCCGAGGCGCTGAAGTTCCTGTCCAGCATCGTCGCCTTCTTCCAGGGTCGGCCGGTGTTCACGCACCAGAACTCGCCAGAACTGGACCCGCGCATCGACAAGCTCACGCTGGAGATTGAAAACCTGAGCGTTTCCGACCTGTCCAATCTCTGGGGCGTGCTCAGTGGCAAGTACCTGCCGTCGGTGCTGTACCGCATGCGCATGCTGAGCCTGGACGCCGGCCAGCTGACCGCGCAGCTGCCGCGCGTGACGCAGCCAGACGTGCGCGTGGGTGCCTGACCATGGCTGCTTATACGCCCCTCTTCAGCATCCGCGCCGAACATGCGTTCTACGCTGACGGCCTGTGCCGCAGCCTGCGCTTCACGCCCAGCGCGGACACAGCGGCGTGGCTGCAGCGAGTGGATGGCGTGTGCCGCGAGACGGGGACGGGGCTGCTGGTGCTTGCCGACGCGCAGCGCGCGCGCGCCGAGCCGGCGTCCTTGTGCTGGAGCCTGCGCTGCGAAGACCCGCGTTTTGCCGCCGTCACCGACGGCCTGCCGGCTCTGCAAGAGCAGCTGCTGGTTTTTCACTGCAGCAAGGATCAGGTGGCCGATGGCCAGGCCTGGCCGCTGCGCTGGCCGTCCGTGTCCGAGCAGCTCACCACGTCGCAAAGAAAGCGGCCCCCGATGGCGCTGCTGCATCTGGCCGTGCCCGGCGGCGACGAGCCCTTCACCACCGTCCGCATACGCTTCGCCGCCCGCGCCCCGATCTGGAAGTATTGCCTCGTCGGCCCCTGGTCGTCCGACCCGCTGGAGGTGGTGGCAGGCACGGGCGAGCCCGGCTTTGCCGAGCCGGTGAGTGAACGGCTCGACAACGGTCAGCCCATGCTGGCCGTGCGTTCGCTGGCGGGCATCGAGTTGCGTGAACGTTCCGACAAACGCTTTCAGTTGCGCGCCCGCACGCCGGCCGCTGACCGAGTCCTGGTCAAACGCCTGCCCGTCGCTGGCGCGGACCACTTCGCCCGCGAGACGATCCACGGCGTGCCGACGCTGGTCTCCGTGATTTACGTGCACCGCTAATTCACCCAACTCACGCAGGAGCCAGCCATGGCCATGAAAACCCCCGGCGTTTATATCGTCGAGAAAAACGCGTTCCCGAATTCGGTGGTGGAAGTTGCCACCGCCGTGCCCGCGTTCATCGGCTACACCGAGAAAGCCAGCAACGGCGGCACGCCGCTGAAGGGCAAGCCCTGGCGCATCGCGTCGATGGCGGAATACCAGCGCTACTTTGGTGGCGCGGCCAAGCCGGTGTTCACGATCAAGCGTGTAGCCGCGCCGGAAGCCACCGCGGCGCCGGCACCGCCGCCGCCAGCAGGCACCCCGGCGCCAGTGCCACCGCCGACGCTGGACGAGCTCAAGACGAAAGTGGATGACTCGGAAGCCGGCAAGAAGCTCGTCGCGCTCACCGCCGAGCTGGTCAGCGCGAAGGCTGAGGCAGCAGCCGCAGCGGCTGACGATGGCCTGAAAACAAAAGCCACCGAAGCGCAAGCCAAGGTTGATGTGGCCACCAAGGCAGTGGCCGACTCCCCCGAGTCCCTGGCGCTGAACAATGCCAAGCGCGCAGCCGAAGTGGCAGCCGGCAGGGCCACGCTCAAGACCGCGCTGGCCACCGCTTCAGTGCCCGCCGTGCCCGTGCTGCCCGACATGGAAAACGCCCGCGAGCAGTGGGCTGACTTCAAGCTCGGCGAAACCAAGACCTACCTGCTGCATCGCGCCGCCGGCAAGGACGGTGGCCGCTTCCTGATGCACCAGGCCATGCGCCACTTCTTCCAGAACGGCGGCGGGCCTTGCTACATCGTGTCGGTGGGCGCGTACGACGACGCAGACGGCATCAGCGCCGGCGGAGAAGACAAGGGCCTCATTGGCGGCATCAAACCACTCCTGAAGGAACAAGAACCGACGATGGTGCTGACGCCCGATGCCGTGTTGCTGCCCAAGGCCGAATGTGTGGACGTGCAGACGGCCGTGCTCAAGCACTGCGGGCTGGACATGCGCAGCCGCGTCGCCATCCTCGACGTCTGGGGCGGCGACCAGGACCGGCAGTACCCCCCGGGCAGTTGCATCGACAAATTCCGCGACGACATCGGCATCAACTTCCTCGACTTCGCGGCCGCCTACTACCCGTGGCTGCATACATCGCTCGTGCAGACCGGCGACGTCAACTACAGCGCCATCAGCAACCTCGACGACCTCAAGGCCATCTTGCTCGACGAGCTTGACCTGGCCGCACCGGCGGCCGGTGACCTGAAGGCGAACGAGCGCAAGAAGGCGCTTGACGACCTCACGAAGACAGCGCCGCAGTGGAAAGACCAGCTGACGGCGACCATCAACGCCAGCAAGAAGATGACGGCCGACCAGCAGGCCGCCGCGCTCAAGCGGCTGGAAGACCCGGAGCTGGCGGACGCCGACAGCAAGCCCTACCGCGACCAGCTGCACAAGATGCTGATGACCATCAGCACCTTGTATCCGAAGGTGATGGAAGAGATTCGCCTGCAGATGAACCTGATGCCGCCATCGGCCGCAATGGCCGGCCTGTACACCATGGTGGACAACACCCGCGGCGTGTGGAAGGCACCGGCCAACGTCAGCGTCGCCGGGGTCATCAAGCCAGCGGTGGAAATCTCGCACGCCGACCAGGAAGACCTGAACGTCACCACGCAGGGCAAGAGCATCAACGCCATCCGCAGTTTCATCGGCGAAGGCGCGCTGGTGTGGGGCGCGCGCACGCTGGACGGCAACAGCCTGGACTGGCGCTACATCAGCGTGCGGCGCACGATGATCATGCTGGAAGAAAGCTGCCGACTGGCGGCCAAGGCGATGGTCTTCGAGCCCAACGTGGGCAATACGTGGGTGACCATCAAGTCGATGATCAGCAACTTCCTCGTCGGCATCTGGAAGCGCGGCGGCCTGGCCGGTGCGGTGCCGGACGACGCCTTCAGTGTGCACGTCGGCCTGGGCGAGACGATGTCACCGGAAGACATCCTGGAAGGCATCCTGCGTGTGACCGTGCTGGTGGCCATCAGCCGCCCGGCGGAATTCATCGAGATCACCTTCCAGCAGCAGATGCAGAAGTCATGAAGCAGAAGTCCTGATCCGACCTGCACAGCACAACCCCCTTTTATTGAACACGGAGATCCACCATGGCAGACGACGGTTCAGCGCAATCCACCACCGTGTGGCCCTTGCCGAAATTCCGCTTCGAGGTGAAGTGGGACGCCGCAGTGATGCACTTTCAGGAAGTCTCGGGCCTTGACGCCGAAGCACAGGCGATTGAATACCGCCACGGCGACAGCCCGCAGTTTTCGGTCATCAAGATGCCCGGCATCAAGAAGTACAGCGACGTGACCATGAAGAAGGGCGTCTTCAAGAGCGACAACAAGTTCTGGGCCTGGTTCAACGACATCAAGATGAACACCATCAAGAGGAAGCCGATCACGATCAGCTTGCTCGACGAAGCCGGCGCACCGACGATGGTGTGGACGCTGGCCAACGCCTGGCCCAACAAGGTCAGCGGCACCGACCTTAAATCGACAGGCAACGAGGTGGCGGTGGAGACCATCGTCATCTCGCATGAAGGGCTGACGATCGCGAACGCTTGATAAACCCGGCCTGATGAACCCAGCCTGATCAAGGTGGCCCCATGCCAACCCCCACCACGGCCGGCGCCTACCCGCCGGTGGCGTTTCACTTCGCGGTGAGCTTTGGCACCGCGGCGCGCGACGCCGACTGTTCGTTCCGCGAAGTCAGCGGCATCGGCCCCGAGATGGAAACCGAAACCGTGGTCGAGGGCGGCGAGAACCGTTTTGTCTATCAGCTGCCCAAGGCCGTGAAACACCCGCGGCTGGTGCTGAAGCGAGGCGTGGCGCCCTTCCGGTCGCGGCTGGTGACGTGGTGCCGCAATGTGCTGGAAGGTGGCTTGTCGCAACCGCTGGCACCGAAGCTGATTCACGTTGCGCTGCTGGACGAAACCGGTCAGCCGCTGCGCATGTGGTCTTTCGAGAACGCCTACCCGGTGAAGTGGGACGTGGAGCCTTTCAATGCCACCAAGAACGAAGTGGCCATGGAAAAGGTCGAATTGAGTTACCTGTTTTCCAAACGCGAACTTTGAACCCGGGTTGAATTCACCATGACGATTGAAGTGCGCCAATTGCTGATCCGTTCGCAGGTGGGCGTGCGCGCGCAGCCGCCCGGCGCGCCCAACGCGGCCACCGTGCGTGAACTGGAAAAGGCCAAGGCGCAGATCCTGGCCGAATGCAAGGCCTGGCTGCGCGAACAGTTGCAAGCGTCCAAGGAACGCTGAAATGTCCTTCGCCGCCAACGGATCGAAAACCAAACTGTTGATGACGCAGTTCACCGTGCGCCCCGACGGCACGACGCAATTGCAGCCAGGCGTGCGCTTTGAAGCCATGATCAACCCGGCGGAATTCAAGTACAGCTCGGGCATCAGTTACGACAAGCAAAAGACGCTGGGCGAAGCCTCGGCCAACCCCAAGTTCAGTGCGGTCGATGACGAAAAGGTCAACTTCACGCTGGTGCTGGACGGCACCGGCGTCGTGCCCGTCGGCACTGGCGCACGCTCCACACCGGTGGATGTCAAGACGCACCTGGCGCAGCTGAACAAGGTGGTCTATCAGTACGTCGGTACGCGGCATGAGCCGCCGCATGTGCGGCTGCTGTGGGGCAGCCTGATCTTCTTCGGCCGGCTGGAGAGCATGACCACGCAGTTCACGCTCTTCAAGCCCAGTGGCGAGCCGCTGCGCGCCAAGGTGGACATGGGTTTTGTCGGCGCGATGAGCAAGCGCGAATCGGAACTGGTGTCCAACCGTTCATCGCCCGACCTGAGCCACCGCGTGCTGGTGCGTGAAGGCGACACGCTGCCGCTGTTGTGCGACCGCATCTATGGCGACCCGGGCTATTACATCGACGTCGCGGCCTTCAACAAGCTGCCCGACTTTCGCCGCCTGGAACCCGGCCGGCACCTGCACTTTCCGCCGCTGGAGTAGCTGCACGTGCCTGCATCTTCCGCTGTATCACCGCTCGTCAACGCCGAAGGACCGGTGCGCGTCGTCGTCATCAGCGAAGGCGAGGACGTGAGCGAGACGGCGGAACTCATCTCGGTCACCGTGCGCCGCGCCGTCAACAAGGTGCCCAGCGCCACGCTGGTGTTTGCCGACGGCGACATGCCGGAGCAAAGCTTTCCGCTCAGTGACGCCGCGCACTTCAAGCCCGGCGCCAAGGTGACGCTGAAGGCCGGTTATGGCGACAGCGAAGCCTTGATCTTCAGCGGCATCGTGGTCCGCCACGGCCTCACGATTGCGGGCAGCAACGACGCGCGGCTGGTGGTGGAATGCCGCGACGAAGCGGTCAAGCTCACCGTGGGCCGCAAGAATTCGCACCACCTGGACAAGACCGACGCCGACGTCATCACCGCGCTGGTGTCGGCGCACGGCCTTGGCGCCACCGTGTCGGGCGCCGCGCTGCTGAACGCTGAGCTGGTGCAGCACTACTGCACCGACTGGGACTTTCTGCTTGCGCGCGCCGAAGCCAACGGCTGCCTGGTGGTGGTCACCGACGGCAAGGTCGCGGTCGGTGCGCCGCAGACCACTGGCGCCGCTGCGCTGTCAGTGAAGTACGGCGAAAGCCTGATCGACTTCCAGGCTGATCTCGACGCCCGCCACCAGTACGCCAGCGTGCAAGCCACCGCCTGGGACATGAAGACGCAGGCCATCGTGCAAAGCGCGGCCGAGAACCCGGCCACGCTCAGCGCCCAAGGCAACATCAATTCGCAAACCCTGTCGCAGGTGCTGGGCCTTTCCACGCTGGCGCTGCAGAGCGGCGCGCCGTGGCCGAAGGCGGCGCTGGACGGTTGGGCCAAGGCGCAGCAGCTCAAGTCGGGCCTGGCGCGGCTGCGCGGGCGCATGCGCTTCCAGGGCAGCGCGCTGGCCACCGTGGGCGGCTTGATCGACCTGCAGGGCGTGGGCCAGCGCTTCAACGGCACGGTGTTCGTCACTGGTCTCACGCACCAGATTGAAAGCGGTGAATGGACCACCGAGGCCGACTTCGGCACCCCGGTGGAATGGTTCACCGAACGCGCCGACATTGCGGCACCCGCCGCTGCCGGCCTGGTGCCCGGGATCGAGGGCCTGCATGTCGGCGTCGTCGTCAAGCTCGATGCCGACCCCGCCGGTGAACACCGCGTGCAGGTCAAGGTGCCATCGGCCGGAGTCGACACCGTGTGGGCGCGGCTGATGCAGTTCTATGCCTCGAGTGCTTTTGGCGCTTTTTTCGTGCCCGAAGTGGGTGACGAGGTGGTGCTGGGCTGGTTTAACGACGACCCCGGTTTCCCGGTGATCCTCGGCAGTTTGTACAGCAGTAAACGCGCGCCGCCCAACGCCCTGACAGCCGAGAACAACGTCAAGGCCATCGTCACGCGCTGCAAGGCCAGGTTCGAGATCAACGACGAAGACAAGGTCATCACCCTCACCACGCCGGGCAACAACAAGCTGGTCTTCAGCGACAAGGACAAGTCGATCGTGTTGACCGACCAGAACAACAACAAGGTTGAACTCCACACCGGCGGCATCGTGCTTGACAGCCCGAAGGACATCAAGATCAGCGCCAAGGGCACGATCAGCATCGACGCCGTGGGTGCCATCACCATCAGCTCCAAGGCGGATGTGAAGGTCGAAGGCCTCAATGTCAGTTGCGACGCCAAGGTGGGCATGGTGGCCAAGGGCGCGGCATCGGCAGAGCTGTCGGCAGCTGGGCAGACAACCGTCAAGGGCGCCATGGTGATGATCAACTGATGCGCGGCCACGGCCACGGCCACGGCCACGGCCACGGCCACGGCCACGGTCACCCGCCACCCCACCACGCCACACCCCACCCCACCCCCCCATGCCACCCGCCGCCCGCCTCACCGACATGCACGTCTGCCCGATGGTCACGCCGGGCCTGCCACCCATTCCGCACGTCGGCGGCCCGGTCATCGGGCCCGGCGTGCCGACGGTGCTGATCGGCAAGCTGCCAGCGGCCGTGGTGGGCGACAACGCGGTCTGCGTCGGCCCGCCCGACGCCATCGTCAAGGGCTCGGCCACGGTGCTGATCGGCGGCAAGCCGGCCGCGCGCGTGGGCGACAGCACGGCGCATGGCGGCAGCGTGGTCATGGGCCTGCCCACCGTGATGATCGGCGGCTGACATGACCCCCCCCCGAAGCGACCTGCGGTCGCCTCCCCGCCGGCGGGGCGCCCCCAGCGGCCCGGCAGAGCCGGTTCCGCGGCGGCCGCTTGGCTCGGCCAGGTTTGTGCAGCTCGGGTCGCGCCCATCGCTGCGGAGCTATTGAGATGCCGCTGGACCTGCTGCCCCAGAGCCCGGGCCCCGTCGACAACCGCTTTCTCGGCACCGGTTGGGCTTTCCCGCCGGCGTTCGATCTCGCCGGCAAGGCTGCACTGATGGTGACCCAGGTGCAGGACGTGCACGAGAGCCTGCACATCCTGATGTCCACCGTGCCCGGTGAACGTGTCATGCAGCCCGGCTACGGCTGCGGTCTGCAACGCCTGGTGTTTGAGACCCTGACCGAAAGCACGCTGACGGAAATGCGCAGCCTGATCGAAAAGGCGGTGCTGTTCTTCGAAGTGCGGGTTGCGCTGGACAGCGTGGACTTCGACACCGTTGACACGCTCGAAGGCGTGCTGCGCATCAAGCTCGACTACACCATCCGCAGCACCAACACGCGACACAACATGGTGTACCCGCTGTACCTGCATGAAGGCCAAGGGGCGCGGGTGTGAGCGCGGGTGTGAGCGCGGGTGTGATCGTGGATGTGAGCGCGGGCGTGATCGTGGATGTGATCGCATCTGTGAGCCCGCACCACCGCCCGAAGCGCCACCCCGCAGTGCGCAGCACGGAGGCTTCCAGTTGAGTGAAGGCACCGACCAGCGCGAACGCCTGCCGGTGGCCTTTGAAGAGAACGGCCGCTTTCGCGTCGATGAAATGCGCTTGTCGCAGCGCGTGGTGATGTGCGCGGGCGTGGCCGAGCGGCTGCGTTTTGTCGACCTCAACAACCAGGCGCAAGGCCATTGGCTGGACCTCTTCGACCGCGACGAATCGCTGCTGCTGGCGCGCATCGCCAGCTTCGACCGCTACCGCCGGCAGACCAACTTCTTGCGCCTGTGTGAATCGGCGCCGGTGGCCCAACTGGCGCACCAGGTGCTGCAACTGGCGCAGCAGCTCAACGACTGGTTTGCGCTGCTGCTGGGCACCCGCGTGCCCGACGCCGCCGCCGTGCGCGACGCCATCCAGCAGCGCGTGGACCGCCAGCTGGGCGGCCAGCTGGCGTGGGTGATCAAGGACCACGGTGCGGCGCGCTTTGATGGCCCGATGCTGCAGCAGGTGCACGAAAACTTGCACCCGATCTGGCACAGCGCCGAAGCCGTGGCCGCACCGCCAGCCCAGCAGCCGCCGAGGCAGACGCTGCGCATCGTTTTCTTTTCGCTGCTCACGGCCATTGCACAGTTGCAGCGCATGGCGCGTGCGCGGCTGGAAGCCACGCTGGACGGTGAGCACCACGAACCCGCGCCGGGGCTGCTGCTGGCCTTTCTGCGCCTGTACGGCGACGTGCAGGCGCAGGTCAACACCTTCACCGCCCGCCACATCGACTTCTACTACCGCCGCTGCCTGCAGTTGCTGCCCAGGCCGGCGCAAGCCGACCATGTGCACGTGGTGTGCCAGCGCGACCCACGCAGCGATCTCGACGTGGTGGTGCCCGCCGGTTTGCGCTTCCCCGCCGGCAAGAACGCTGCGGGACAGCCGCTGAGTTTTGCGGCGCCGCAACCGCTGGCCTTGAGCGACGCGCGGGTGGCCGCGCTGTGCACGCTGCTGCTGCAGCGCGACGAGAAGATCGCGCCGGAGTCTGACCTGGGTTACGTCACCGGCATCAAGTCGCACTGGCTCGGCCTGCCCGACGCAGAAAGCCCGGCGGTACCGTTCTTCGGTGGCGGCCCCGGCAGCAGCGAAGCGACGCTGGGCCTTGTCCTGGCGACACCGCTCTTGCTGCTGCAGGAAGGCCAGCGTGAAGTCGAAGTGCGGCTGCGCCTGGCGTGGCCCGGGCAATCACAGCGCAGCCTGCTGCGTCAACTGCTGGACACCCGAACCCAGGCCGATTTCCAGACCGCGCTGGGTGCATTTTTCGCCTGCTGGATGCTGGCCGATGAAGACCTGCTGGCCGACCCGCTGCAGCGCCGGCTGCTGCGCCGCCACGCGGTGTCGATGGTGGGCGCGCCGGCGGAGCCCGAGTCCGGCATCGGCTCGCCGCTGTACCTGATGTGCCGCGGCGCGGATGCGGCTGATGGTGAGTATCAGCCGCGTGAACTGGCCTTCTTCAAGTACGTCAACGATCTCTTTGAAGTCAGCTTGAGCGGCGCCGCCGGCTGGCTGCGGGTGGAACGCATCCAGGTCGGGCGGCCGCCGCGCAGCGGTGTGAGCAAAGAGGCCCTGGCTCCAAACATCAAGGCCACCGATGCGCAGCAACCCGCGCAGAAGTCTGCGCAGAAGTCTGCGTCTCTGCCACCCGGTGCAGGCCTGCAGCTGACCCTCTTCCTGCGCCCCGAAGACCCGGCCATCGTCGGCTGCGACCCCGCGCTGCACGGCACGATGCATGGCGCGCCCTGGCCGACTCGGCTGCCGCTGCTGCGGCTGCAGGTGAGCCCGCGCGCGCGCATCCACCCGCTGTCGCTGCTGCAGGCGGCGGAACTGCAGGAAGCCGAGCTGCAGGTGCGCGTCAAGGGCGTGCGTGACCTCGCGCTGCAGAACAACCTCGGGCCGCTGGACCCGTCGAAAGCCTTCGCCCCGTTTGGGCCCTTGCCCACCACCTCGTCGTACCTGGTCTTCGGCTCGGCCGAGGCGGCCTGCAAGAACCTGGACGCGCTGACGCTGCACCTGCAGTGGGGTGGCCTGCCGCAGGACGCGGGCGGTTTTGCGCAGCACTACAGCGCCTATGGTGCAGAGCAGAGCCAGGGCCCCTACACGGCGGCTTTCAGCATCCTGCGCGGTGGCAGCTGGAAGCCTTGCGCCGGTGTGTCGTCGCAACAGCCGCTGTTTGACGACGCGGGTGGAGGCGGCCCGCTGCGCGAAAACCAGCGTGTCGAGATCGACGAAGCCTCGGTGCGCAGCCACGCCCGCGCCACGGCCGCGCCGCTGGTGCTGGGTTCTGGCGCGCGCGATGGTCTCGTGCGCTTGCAGATTTCAAGCCCGCCCGGCGCCTTTGGCCACGCCGCCTACGCGCCGCTGCTGTCGCATGCCGTGACCGCACGCACCCGGACAAGCACGCGCCTGCTCAAACGCGGCGCGGTGGCGCTGCCCAACCCGCCCTACACGCCGGTGCTGGAACGCTTCAGCCTGGACTACAGCGCCAGCACCACGCTGCGGCCGACACCCGAGCACAACGGCCAGGCGCGCACCGAAGCCCCAGGCGACGCCGAGCGCCTGCTCCACATCCACCCCTTCGGCCTGTCCGAACTGCGGCCCGACGCCGACACCCGCTTCCACGGCGTGCTGCCGCCGATGCGCAGCGACGGCAACCTGTGCATCGGCCTGCAGGCCAGCGCGCTGGACGGCCCGCTGTCGCTGCTGTTTCAGCTGCGCGAAGACGGCGCGGCGCAGCTGCAGCGCATGGCGCAGCGCGGGGTGGGTCAGGGTCAGGGTCAGCGTCAGGGCCAAGACCGCGACCCGGTGCGCTGGTTCTACCTGGCGCAGAACCGTTGGCGAGCGCTGGCGCCGCACCAGGTGCTGGCCGACACGACGCAGGGCTTCCTGACATCGGGCGTGGTCACGCTGGACTTGCAGGGCGGCGCGCGCAACGACAACACCGTCTTTGCGGGCGGCCTCTTCTGGCTGCGCGCCGGCAGCGCCAGCGGCCGGGGCCACGCAGCAGCCCTGGTCAGCGTGCATGCGCAGGCGGTGACGCTGGTGCGTGAACTGGCAGCCGCCACCGATCAGTCGGTGCAGGCTGATGGGGACGCCATGCCCGCCACTGCTTCCGCCACCGCCACCGCCACCCCTGCATCCGCTGCGCCCGAAACACCGCTGCCCGCCGGCTTCATCACCCAGCCTTTGCTCAGCGTGCCGGGCTTGAGCGGCGTGCTGCAGATCGACGCGTCGGTGGGTCTGCGGCTGGCTGAAGGCGAACGCCAGTTGCAGATCCGCGCCGGCGAGCGGCTGCGCCACAAGAACCGCGCCAGTCTGGCCTGGGACGTAGAGCGCCTGGTGCTGGAACGCTTCCCGGAAGTCTTCAAGGTGAAGTGTTTTTCACCGCACGAGATCCCGGCCGGCAGCGGCCTGCCCACGGGTGCGGTGCTGGTGGTGGTGGTGCCCAACGTGCGCCGCAACCACGCTGCCGACAGCACGCTGGCACCGCGCCTGAACGTGCGCGCGCTGCAGACGATTGAAGACCACCTGGCGCAGCGTGCGTCGCCCTTTGCGCGGCTGCAGGTGCGCAACGCCACCTATGAACGGGTGCAGGTGCGCTGCGGCCTGAAGCTGGATCGTGGCGCGCAGACCGGCGCCGTGCTGCGCCAGGTGCAGCGCGTGCTGACCGACTACCTCTCGCCCTGGTTCGACATCGGTTACGGCCCGCGCTTTGAATGGCTGCTGCGCTGCGACGACGTCGAAGCCCAGGTGCGCGGCGTGCCTGGCGTGGCCGCAGTGGGCGCGCTGTCGCTGCTGCACGTGGCGCGCAGCGACGACGGTTTCCACCACTGGGCCGACACCGCAAGGCCCGAGACTCTGGGCCTGCCGGCGGATTCGCCCAGCGCCGATCAACTGCGCCACCGCGCGCCCTGGAGCCTGGCGCTGCCGCTGCAGGACCATCTGCTGGAGCTGCTGTGCCAAGAGCCCAGCGCCCCGTCAGCGTTGCCCGCTCAGGGCAAGAAGCGCGCCGGCAACCAACCGCCCGCCAGCGGCCTGGCGCAGCTGCGCGTGGGCAGCACCATCGTGGTCGGACGCAGCCCGCCGCAGAAGCCGCAAGCCATCGAGGTGCGCCATGACGGTGCGTGACCGCGACACCCTGTACAAGTACTTCAAGGCCGGTGAACTGCCGACGGAAGAGCACTTCCACGACCTCATCGAGTCCATGCTCAACATGCAGGACGAGGGTTTCCGCAAGACACCCGACCACGGCCTGCAGATATCGGCCGCCGTCGGTGCGCATGCGCTGCTGACCTGCTTCCGCGCCGAAAGCGCGCGCCAGGCGCTGTGGACGCTGCGCTACGGCGGCACGGGTGAACAGCTGTCGCTGCACCCGGGCGGGTCGCCCAACCCCCAGGAAGCGCTGCTGACGCTGGACACGCAGCGCCGCGTCGGCATCAACATGCGCCAGCCGCTGCAGCACACGCTGCAGGTGGACGGTGTGGTCGGTTCGCGCGGGCGCGCCGGCACCTACCCGCTGCCGGTGGGTGAAAAGCCGCCAATGGCCGACGGCGAGTGGCACCCGTTGACCGCTGCCCTGGAAGGCTGCGTCGCCTTTGAAGTCGTGGCCACGGCCAGCGGCGCGCCGGGCCGGGGCCGCCACGCCATGCTGCACGCGGTGGCGCTCAATGCCCACAACAGCCGCGTGCGCTGGTTTGAATCCGCCCCCGACAAGAGCTTCAGGCGCCGCTTCAATGACTGGCTCAACCGCTGGTTCAACCGCAAGAACCGCATCCGCTGCCAGGACGCCTGGTTTGGCGCCACCTGCGACCGGCTGGAACTGGCCTGGCACAGCGTCAAGGCCGGTGAGCCCAAGAGCTACCGGCTGATGGTGCGCAGCCAGTGCAAGTATGACCCTGCCGTGCCGATCCAGAGCCACGTTACGCGGTTGTGGCCGACCACCGAACAAACGGTGCCCGACGGCGATGCCGGCGAGGTCGGGCCATGAACAGCGCCGTGCTGCAAGACCTTGAGAGCGCGGGCGACGCCAGCGTCAAGGCCGTCAAGCCGCCCGCCACCATCCGCCGCCGCAAGAAGGCCGAGCGCGACGCCGGCTTTGAAGCTCTGCGCGCGCAAGGCCTGCTGCTGCTGCAAAAAACCAGCGGCGCCACCTGGACCGACCACAACCTGCACGACCCCGGCATCACCGTGCTGGAACAGCTGTGCTACGCGCTGACAGAAATCGTCTATCGCGCTGAATTCCCGGTGGCTGACCAACTTTGCAGCGCCAACGGCGAGATCGATTTCGAAGCCCTGGCACTGCACCCACCGCAGCAGGCCTTCCCTTGCCGCGCCACGACGGTGGCCGACTACCGCCGCATGCTGCTGGACAAAGTGAGCGGACTCGACGACGCGGGCCTGCTGCTGGACGCCGACCCCGGCCGGCCCGGGCACATCGCCGGCGTCTGCCAGCTGATGGTCAAGCTGGCGGCAGTGCCGCGCCAGCTGCCTGATGAGCGCGTGAAAAAAGCATTGGCCGCCTACCGCAGCCAGCGTGGCCTGGGCGAGGACGTGGCGCCCGATGTCGTGCAGATCACCGACCGCCACTGTGAACTGCACGCCGACATTGAAATCAGCGGCCCGCGCGACGCCACCGACATCGTCGCCGAGATGTTCCTGCGCGCCGCCAGCTTCATCGCCCAAAGCGTGCGCGTCAGCAGCCGGCGCGACCTGCTGCACCAGGGCCTGGGGCTGGAACAGATCTACGACGGCCCGGTGACCACGCGGGGTTTTGCCCACGCCGATGCGGCGGATGCCCACAACGCCGACCCGCAGACCACGCTGTACGTGGCCGATGTGGTGCGTGAAGTCGCGGCGGTGGACGGCATCAAGGAAGTGCGCCTGCTGCAGCTGGAAACTGCCGACGAAAACCCCACCAACGGGTCGCTGGCATGGCGCGACGGCGGCCAGATGCTGCGGCTGTTCATCCCCGGTGAGCCGCCCGCCAACAGGGTCTGCACCGACCTGCCGTTGCCCCACATCACCGTGCGCCGGCGCAGCCATGTCGTGCCGGTGCTTGGGCACGAGGTCTGGCGCCGGGTGCAGGCGCTGATGGCCGCCGACCGGGCTGACCGCTTGCGCCACAGCACCCTGGCCCAGCAGGACGAAAGCCAGGGCCTGCCGCGCGGCAGGCACCGCGAAGCGACGCCCTACCACTCGGTGCAGCATCACTTCCCGGCCGTCTATCACCTGGGCCGCAACGGTCTGCCGCCGTCGGCCCCGGCGCAGCAGTTGGCGCCGCCCCGGCAGCTGCGCAGCTACCTGCTGCTGTTCGAACAAGTGATCGCCAACGGCCAGGCCCAGTTGCAGAACCTGCACCAGCTTTTCCGCCAACCCGGCGCCACGCAGCAGACCTACTGGTGGCAGCCACTGGGCGAACACAACGTGCCGGGTCTGGACGGCTTGTGCAAGGGCACGCCCGAACAACTGGCGAGGCAGGTTTTTGCGCCGCTGGACAGCGCTGCCGCGCGCAAGTCGCGCCGGCTCGACCACCTGCTGGCGTTGCATGGCGAGACCTACAAACAGAACACCATGCGCCAGTTCTGCGGCCACCTGCGCGCCGAAGAACTGGACGCCTTTCTGCTGGCCAACAAGGCGGCGTACCTCAAGGACATCATCACCTTGAGCCGCGATCGCGCCGGTGGCTTCGACTACAGCCAGCCGCTGTGGGACCACCCCGCAAACACCAGCGGCCTGGCGCGCCGCAGCGGCCTGCTGCTGGGCTTCCGCCACGCTTATGCGCGGTCGTTGACGGCCAAGCTGCAGCGTGTGCGCGCGCTGTTTGCCGACGCAGAACCGCCTGCGACCGAGCGGCTGTCTGCCACCGCACTGCAAAGTTATGACACCGTGGCCATCGACCCTGCACCGGCCGCGGCC
>JAYSYB010000343.1:0-4956 GCA_043716775.1 Rubrivivax sp. | reverse complement strand
ATCGCCCGCACCGGCCGCCCGGCAATCATTTTTGCGCCCAACAAGACGTTGGCGGCGCAGCTGTACAGCGAATTCCGCGAGTTCTTCCCGCGCAATGCGGTGGAGTATTTCGTCAGCTATTACGACTATTACCAGCCCGAAGCCTACGTGCCGCAGCGCGACCTGTTCATCGAGAAGGACAGCGCCATCAACGAGCACATCGAGCAGATGCGCCTGTCGGCCACGAAGAGCCTGCTGGAACGGCGCGACGTGATCATCGTCGCCAGCGTCAGCGCCATCTACGGCATCGGCAACCCGGCCGACTATCACAAGATGGTGATGACGTTGCGGGTGGGCGACAAGATGAGCCAGCGCGATGTGATCGCACAGCTCATCCGCATGCAGTACAAGCGCAACGAGATCGAATTCGGTCGCGGTTCCTTTCGCGTGCGCGGCGACACCATCGACATCTTTCCGGCCGAGCACAGTGAACTGGCCCTGCGCATCGAACTTTTCGACGACGAGGTCGAAACGCTGCAATTGCTGGACCCGCTGACGGGCCGCGTGCGGCAGAAGATCCCGCGCTTCACGGTCTACCCCAGCAGCCACTATGTGACGCCGCGCGAACGGGTGGTGGACGCCATCGGCACCATCAAGGAAGAACTGCGCACGCGGCTGGATGAGTTCGTCAAGAACGGCAAGCTCGTGGAAGCGCAACGTCTGGAGCAGCGCACGCGCTTCGACCTGGAAATGCTGCAGGAGGTGGGCCACTGCAAGGGCATCGAAAACTACACCCGCCACCTGTCCGGCGCCGAACCCGGCCAGCCGCCATCGACGCTGGTGGACTATCTGGCCAAGGACGCGTTGATGTTCCTGGACGAAAGCCATGTGCTGATCGGCCAGTTTGGTGGCATGTACAACGGCGACCGCGCGCGGAAGACCACCCTGGTGGAGTACGGCTTCCGCCTGCCCAGCGCGCTCGACAACCGGCCGCTGAAGTTTGAGGAGTTCGAACGCAAGATGCGCCAAGCGGTGTTTGTCTCTGCGACGCCCGCTGCATGGGAAAAAGAACACACCGGCCAGGTGGTGGAGCAGGTGGTGCGGCCCACTGGCCTGGTGGACCCCGAGGTCGAAGTGCGCCGCGCTTCAACGCAGGTGGACGACGTGCTGCAGGAAATTCGCATCCGCGTCGACCTGAATGAACGGGTGCTCATCACCACGCTGACCAAGCGCATGGCTGAGCAGTTGACCGAATATCTTTCGGACAACGGCGTCAAGGTGCGCTACCTGCACAGTGATGTGGACACGGTGGAGCGCGTCGAGATCCTGCGCGACCTGCGCCTGGGCATTTTCGACGTGCTGGTAGGCATCAACCTGCTGCGCGAAGGCCTGGACCTGCCCGAGGTGAGTCTGGTGGCGATCCTGGACGCCGACAAGGAAGGCTTCCTGCGATCCGAGCGCAGCTTGATCCAGACCATCGGCCGGGCCGCGCGCCACATCAACGGCCGCGCGATCCTGTACGCCGAAAAAGTCACCGACAGCATGAAGGCCGCGATCGATGAAACCGAGCGCAGGCGCCACAGGCAGATCGCCCACAACCTGGCGATGGGCATCACGCCCAAGAGCGTGGTCAAGCGCATCCGCGACATGATCGACGGCGTGGTGTCCGACAAGGCCGCCAAGGACGACCTGCAGGCCGCCAAGGCCGCGGCCGAGGTTGAAGGCATGTCGGAGAAAGACCTGGGCAAGCGCATCAAGCTGCTGGAAAAGCAGATGCTGGAACACGCCCGCAACCTCGACTTTGAAAAGGCCGCCCGCGTGCGCGACCAACTGGCGCTGCTGCGCGAACAGGCCTTCGGCGCCAGCGTGGCCGATGTGGTGCCGCTGATTCAGCCCATGCCGGTTGTGCAGCCGGCGCAAAGAGTGGTCCGATGATCCCGAAGATCAAACAATGGTTGACTGGCGTGGTGAAGCCGGACGCAACGCCGGCCGTTACCACGCGCATCCTGCTGGTCTGCACCGGCAACATCTGCCGGTCCCCCACGGCCGAAGGCGTGCTGCGAGCCAAGTTGCAGCAGGCCGGCCTGCACGGGCAGGTTCTGGTGGACTCCGCCGGCACGCAGGGCTACCACACGAATGAGCCGCCCGACGCCCGGGCCGTGCGCGCCGCGGCGCGGCGGGGCTACCAAATCAGCAACATCCGCGCCCGCCCGATGCGGCCAGAAGACTTCGCCACCTTCGACTGGCTGGTGGCGCTGGACCAGTCCCACGTCGACTGGCTGCGCAAGCGGTCTTCACCGGCCAACATGGGCCGCATCTGCTTGCTGATGCCCCTGGCGCGCCAGCACCCTGGCACGCGGGAAGTGCCCGACCCGTACTACGGCGGCCCGGCCGGCTTTGAGCATGTGCTGGACCTGGTGGAAGACGCTTGCGACGGCGTTGTCGACCGGCTGCGCGCGGGCCAGCCGCTGCAACTTTTGCAGGGGCAGACGCTCTGAGTCGTGGCAGGCAATGCCTGATGAAATCACTCGGCTTCTGTTATAGTTGAGCAAATCTGTCGGAATCAAGTGGTGGATTGTTTTCACCGATCCGTACCCCGCTGAAATACGCTCTGCAAGCGCTTGACCGACACCGGCTTTCCACCCCATCGACGCCCTGGCGTCAGGAGGTTCCACCATGCGTCTCACCACCAAAGGCCGCTTCGCCGTCACCGCCATGATCGACTTGGCGCTGCGCTCCAACGCCGGTCCCGTGGCGCTGGCCGCCATCAGCTCGCGGCAGCAGATTTCCCTGTCCTACCTGGAGCAGCTATTCGGCAAGCTGCGCCGCCATGAACTTGTCGAGAGCACCCGTGGCCCCGGCGGCGGCTATTCACTCGGCCGTTCATCGGCTGAGATCACGGTCGCCGACATCATCGTGGCGGTTGATGAACCCATCGACGCCACTGGCTGCGCCGGCAGCGAAGGCTGCATGGGCGAAGACACCGGCAAGTGCATGACACATGACCTGTGGGCGGGCCTCAACGCCAAGATGATCGAGTTCCTGGACTCGGTGTCGTTGAAGAAGCTGGTTGATGAGCAGTTGGCCAAGGGTGTGTCCATCGACGAAGCGCCCGTCAAACGCGCCATCTCCAGCGTGCCGGTGGTCAAGCCGATCAAGATCACGGCGCCGAATTCGGTGTTTGCACTAGGCAACGCGTTCACAAAGTGAGCGCGATGTCGACTCGAAACTCAGGCAACGCGTTCACAAAGTGAGCGCGATGTCGACTCGAAACTCAGGCCGCGTGTTCACCCATTGATCGCGTCCTGAAACGACCGCAACCGTACTCGATTCAATCTTTTCTAGAGCTGTACTCATGACCCCGCACTTCCCCATTTATTTGGACTACGGCGCCACCACGCCCTGCGACCCGCGCGTGGTCGACGCCATGATTCCCTGGTTGCGCGAACACTTCGGCAACCCCGCGTCACGCAGCCACGCCTGGGGCTGGGAAGCCGAAGAAATTGTCGAAAAGTCGCGCGTTCAAGTGGCTTCCCTGATCAACGCTGATCCGCGTGAGATCGTCTGGACCAGCGGCGCCACGGAATCGATCAACCTCGCCATCAAGGGCGCCGCGCACTTCTACAGCAGCCGTGGGAAGCACCTCATCACGCTGAAGACCGAGCACAAAGCCGTGCTTGACACCCTGCGCGAGTTGGAGCGTCAGGGTTTTGAGGTGACGTACCTTGACGTGCAGGAAAACGGCCTGCTGGACCTGGACAAGTTCAAGGACGCGCTGCGCAAGGACACCATCCTTGTGTCGGTGCTGCTGGTCAACAACGAAATTGGTGTCATCCAGGACATTCCCACCATCGGCGCCATCTGCCGTGAACGCGGCATCATCTTCCACGTCGACGCCGCGCAGGCCACCGGCAAGGTCACCATCGACATGACCGAATTACCGGTGGACCTGATGAGCCTGGCGTCGCACAAGACGTACGGCCCCAAGGGCATTGGCGCGCTGTACGTGCGCCGCAAACCGCGCGTGCGGCTGGAAGCGCAGATGCACGGCGGCGGCCACGAACGTGGCATGCGCAGCGGCACGCTGCCTACGCACCAGTGCGTGGGCATGGGCACGGCATTTGCCATCGCCAAGGCCGAGATGGGCACAGAGATAGAGCGCATCCGCATGCTGCAGAAGCGTTTGCTGGACGGCATCAGCAGCATTGAACAAGTTTTCATCAATGGCGACATCGAGCACCGCGTGCCGCACAACGTCAACGCCAGCTTCAATTTCGTCGAAGGTGAATCGCTGATCATGGGCGTCAAGGGCTTGGCGGTGTCTTCAGGCTCGGCCTGCACCAGCGCCAGCCTGGAACCCAGCTACGTTCTGCGCGCCCTGGGCCGCAGCGATGAGCTGGCACACAGCAGCCTGCGCATGACGATCGGCCGCTTCACGACACAAGAAGAAATCGACTACGCGGTCAGCACCCTCAAGGACCGCGTGGCCAAGCTGCGTGACCTTTCCCCGCTGTGGGAAATGTTCAAGGACGGCGTCGACATCAGCTCTATTCAGTGGTCTGCCCACTAGGAGAAATCACCATGGCCTATAGCGAAAAAGTTGTTGAGCACTACGAAAACCCGCGCAACGTCGGCTCCTTCGACAAGGGCGATGACAGCGTGGGCACCGGCATGGTCGGCGCACCGGCCTGCGGCGACGTGATGAAGCTGCAGATCAAGGTCAACCCGGAAACCGGGTTGATCGAAGACGCGCGCTTCAAGACCTACGGTTGCGGGTCGGCCATCGCGTCTAGCTCGCTCGTCACCGAGTGGGTCAAGGGCAAGAGCCTGGACGAAGCGATGACCATCAAGAATACGCACATCGCACAAGAGCTCGCCTTGCCGCCGGTGAAGATCCACTGCTCGATCCTGGCCGAGGACGCCATCAAGGCGGCGGTGCTGGACTACAAGGCAAAACACGGCGTGGCCGGATTGTCT
>JAYSYB010000342.1:0-1536 GCA_043716775.1 Rubrivivax sp. | reverse complement strand
GACCTCCAAAAAAGGCGGTCTTGGCTTGGACGTTGCCCAGGACAACGCCACGCAAGAGGCGCTCAAGCGCGTTTTAGATGCGGGCATGCTGCTGGACCGAACGGTTGAAGAATTGCAGGGCAAACAAATCAACGCGGCATGGCTGGACGCTTTGTTGGCGCCAAATCCGACACGCGACGTGCTGGCTTGGCTCAACGACCCGGTGTTGACGCAGTCGCAGTGGGCGGGTGCGCGCTGGACCATTTTCAGCAACCGCTGCATCAAGGATTTCGGCTTCAACCCGCAGACCGATGGCGTGCTGGCGGCAGCCGAGAAGCTGGCAGAGCATCAAGGTTCTTGGTCGCCGGTGTGGGAGCTTTACCGCGAATCCTTCACCAGCTTCAAAGCGGTCCCAAGCTTGCTGGCCAAGCTGCAGCCCCCGCAGCCGAAGGACATGTTTGACGCCCCCGACCAACTGGCGGGTTATCCCCGCGCCAATGAAGATGCCGAAGCTGCATTGCGCTACGCCTTGAGCGCCTGCGCGGCAATGGCGCCCGAGCAGGCGCGTACCAAGGTCCTTGAGGCTGACAAAGAACACGGCAACCGCCGGGGCTGGCTGTGGGCAAAGATGGGCTTCGCTCCCTTGGCGCAGGGCCTGCAGAACCTGGCCGAACTGGCCACGCTGTCAAGGCAGACCCCAGGCGGCGCGACCCTGGCGCAAATGGCGGCGAATTACCAGGCCTCTAGCTGGAAGGTGGACCAAGCGGCGATGTTTGCCCTGGCGGCGGTCACGACCAAGGCCGATACGGATGCGATTGGTGCGGCCTTGCGCGCCCTCTACCTGCCCTGGCTGGAAGACGCGGCGCATCGTTTTCAGACGCTGGTCAAGGCCGAAGGGGGCTTGGACCATGCTGCGGCCAAAGGGGCTGCGGGCGCAGCGCTTGACGGCGTCTGCACCGTGTTTGTCGATGGCCTGCGCTACGACGTGGCGATGCAGCTGAAGGAGCGCTTGGCCGCGCTGGGCCAGGTCACGGCCAGTGCCCGGTGGACCAGCATGCCATCGGTCACGGCGTCAGGCAAGGCATGGGCGTCACCCGTGGCTCCCTGGGTGTCCGGCAAAAAGGCTGATGAAGATTTCCAGCCCAGCGTGGCGGCGGACGGCAAGCCGCTGTCCACCCACAATTTCCGAAAGTTACTGGCCGACCATAACTTCCAGGTGCTCGACAAGCATGAGAGCGGCGAGCCTGGTGCGCCTCATGCCAAAGCCTGGGTGGAGTGCGGCGACCTGGACCACTACGGCCACGCCCACGGGATTCGCCTGGCGCGCGACATGCGCGCCCAGCTGGACCAGATTGTGGAGCGCCTGAGCGAACTCAATGAAGCGGGCTGGACGCGGTTTCGCATCGTCACCGACCACGGCTGGCTCTTGATGCCCGGCGGGCTGCCTAAGACGGAACTGTCCAAGTTCGAGGCGCAAACGCGCTGGGGGCGCTGCGCGGTGCTGAAAGACTCCTCGCAGGGCACGCCGCTGACTTTCGGCTGGGACTGGTGCAAGGA
>JAYSYB010000341.1:0-4960 GCA_043716775.1 Rubrivivax sp. | reverse complement strand
TCCGCGCGTCGGGCCGGGGTGCGCGGCGCGGGTCGGGCGGTGCATCGCGACGCGGTGGGCGCGGGGACGTCGCAGAGGGTGTTGCGGACGATGCCGGCGGCGTTTCGGAACGCGCTTCCGGCGGTGGCCGCGGCGGCTGCGGTGGCCGTGGCGATGTCACGCCACGAACGCGCGGGCGGTGCGGGTCGCGCGCGGGTGCGCTGGGTTTGATGCTGATTTTGGGGCGTTCGGCCATGGTGCGATTGGACCATGCCGCACTGCCCCGGCAGGCCCGCGTGCCGGCTATGTCAGATAAGGCTATCGTGAACGACTCCTGTGGATGTTGACCATGAAGAACTGCTTTGTGCTTGCACTGTGGCTCGTTTCCGCGATGGGTCTGCAACCCGCGCAGGCACAGCAGCCCACGCTGCAACCCGCCCTGCAATTGCAGCTTGACGCCGCCGTCATCGACTACGAATCCGGCCACCTCGACGCCGCGCGCGTGGCTTTTGAAGCGCTGTCCAAACGCGGCTTGCCGGCGGCCGACTACAACCTGGCGGTGATGCACCTCAAGAGTGAGCTGCCCAACCCCAGCCGCCAGCGCGCTGAACAGCTGCTGACCCGCGCCGCACGCGGCGGCTTCGTCACCGCGCAACTGATGCTGGGCCGCGCACTGGAAACCGGCGACTTCGGCCGCCGCGACCTGAAACTGGCGCACCAGTGGTATGAAGTGGCGGCAGAAAGTGGCAGCGTCGAAGCTCAGGTGGCCATGGGTACCGCCTTCTACCTTGGCCGGGGCCGGCCGAAAGATGCTGCGCGTGCTGCCCGCTGGTTCCGCGAAGGCGCCAAGGGCGGCGACGTGGGTGCGATGTATCTGCTGGCGTCGATGTACGAACAGGGCGACGGTGTCGAGCGGGACCTGCGCCTGGCCCGCTACTGGTACGACATCGCGGCGCGCAACGGCGATGAAGCGGCGCCGGCCAAGGTCAAGGAACTGGACTCGCGAAGCACTACAACACCACTTTGACCAGTGGGTGCGTGCTCAGCGTGCGGTACAGCTCGTCCAGCTGCTCGCGGCTGGTGGCGGTGACCGTCAGCGTCAGCCCCAGGTAGTTGCCGGCCTTGCTGGGCCGGCGCTCAATCGTGCTGTCGTCGAAGGCGGGGTCGAAGAGGTGCGCGATGGCGATCATTGCGGGTTCGAAGTCCGGCAGCTGCAGCCCCATCACCTTGATCGGGAAGGCACTGGGGTATTCGATCAGGCTTTGTTCGGGGGGTATGTCTGCCATGGCCGCTTGCGCAAATCGCGATCAGATCGACATCGTCGCCTTGGCGCGCTGGTAGGCCTCAAACAGCTTGGCGTACACCGGCCCCGGCTTGCCGCGCAGCGCGCCGTGGCCCACCAGTTCACCGTCGATGTGCGTCACCGGCAGCACTTCCTTGGTGGCGGAACTGAGCAGCACTTCATCGGCCGCGCGCACGTCGGCTTCTGAAATGGGCCGCAGGTTGTAGGCCACGCCGCAGTCTTCGCACAGTTCGCGCAGCAATTCGACGCGGATGCCTTCCAGCACATGGTCGCTCTTCGGCGGGCCCAGCAGCGCGCCTTCGTGTGCGACCCAGACGTTGCTGGCCGCGGCTTCAGTCAGGAAGCCGTCGCGGAACAGGATGGTCTCCACCGCGCCGTGGTCGGCCGACATCTGCCGCGCCAGCACGTTGCCCAAGAGGCTGGTGCTCTTGATGTCGCCGCGCTCCCAGCGGAAGTCGCGCGCCGTGGTGCAAGCCACACCGGCGTGGCGCTGCTCAGGGGTTGCAGCCTTGAGCGGGTTGCTCATCATGAAGACGGTGGGCACCGGGTTGGCCGGCATCACGTGGTCGCGCGGCGCCACGCCGCGTGTGACCTGGATGTAGACCACCTGGTCTTCTTCGGCCCGCGCCGCCACCAATTGCCGGCAGCGCGCCAACCATTCATCGCGCGTGGCCGGTTGGGGTATGCGCAGCTTGGCCAGATTGCGATTCAGACGCGCCAGGTGTTCGTCAAAGCGAAAGAGTTTTCGGCCATAGGCCGGCACCACTTCGTAGATGCCGTCGCCAAAGATGAAGCCGCGGTCCAGCACCGGGATGCGCGCCTCGGCAATGGGCATGAAGTCGCCGTTGAGGAAGCAGAGGTTGTCGGTCATGGTGCGGATTGGCGGATTGGCGGGTTGTCGGCTTGGATTCGGGTTGCGATATTCAATTTGGGTTTGTCGTTGCGCGGCATGATCGCATAGGGGCCGCATGAGACATCGGCGCCATGGCGGTGTCTGCACATCTGCCGTCAGCGCAGCTCCGGGTGCCGTGCCTGGATGATCTCGCGGTAGGTGTTGGGCATGGCGAATTCCATGCGCAGATTGTCGGCGTCCAGCGCGCGGCGCCAGTTGTCGCCGATGGCCTTTTCCGCAATGTGGTCCAGGCTGATGCGAATCTCGGTGGCCGACACGTCGGCGCCTGTGCGCAGCATCGGGGCAGAGCCGTCTGCGCCGGGGAAGCTGAAGCCCGCGTTGCTGAAATGCGCAGAAGCCTCGGCGTCGCCGCGCACCTCGGACCAGAAAGCGCGGCGTGTGCGGTCGTACAGCTCGGCGTAGTTGCTGGCGTCGAGGGTGCTGCGTGTCAGCACTTGCGCGCGCGCACGCTCCCAGCAGCGGCGCACGGCGTCGATCTCATCCAGGCGCACGCCCATCACGCGCCGAACGCGCGCCAGTGCACCGCGTGCCGTCTCACCGGCCAGCCGCGGGATGGCCTGGATGTCAAGCCTGCGCCGTGCGCGCAGCGGCACCCGGTGGCCGTCGATCGTGGGCCGTGCGCCACCGCTCAGCGCGGGCGAGAACATCTCGTCCAATGCGGCGTCGATCTCGCTGTCGCTCAGGCCGGCAAAGGGGTTGTCGGCCGGGGCAAACGATGCGCCGCGGGCCTCTTCGGCAATCAGGTGCTGAACATCGCCCCAGCTGCTGGCGCCTTCCAGGCGCGCCAGCGCGGGTTCCAGACTGTCGGCATTGGCGTGCAGAAACTGCTGCAGCCGCGTCATGTCGCCTTCGCCCCACGTGCGCAGCATTGTTTCCAGGCGTTGTGCCTGCCCGGCTGTGGCCGTCGGCAGCACGCAGTTGCTGGCGCAGAAGGTCAGGGCCTGGCGCACCCGTGGCGTCATCTCGGTATAGCGCAGCCGCACGTCGGGGTGGTCGACGAGGAACGCGTGACTCTCGGTGTTGATGCCCGCTTCCCATTCGCGCATCGTGGCTTCGGCGCCGCGTCCGTCACGGGCTGCCTCGCGCCGCAGGCCCTGGCGCACACGCTCACCCAAGCCGTGGCCCGGGTGCAGGTCTTCGGCGCGGCGCGCGGCTTCTTCGATGGCCCTTTCTGCCCGCGCCACCTCTTCGGCCGATACGCTGGCGCGCCGCAGAGCCAGGGCTTCGCGCACGGGGATGCTGAGTGCGCGGAAAGCCGCTACAGCGCCGTGCACGTCAGCGATGGCGCCGACGATGTCCACCGCCAGCCAGAACAGCGAGGGATCCGCGCCGGAGACGGCCCGCGCGCGGTCGAAGTCCGTGCCGCTGGCGGCTGAATCCAGCATGTACTGGCGCAGGTGGTCGACGGCGAAATAGGTCGACAAGCCTGCCGCCCCCACGCCGGCCACGAAGGTGCCTGCTGCGATCAGGCTGCTGCCGCCGGTGGGAATGGCAGCCAGCAGGCCGAGGCCCATCGCCAGCACGCCAAGCGCGATGTCCACGATGCTGCGGCGCTCGGCATGGCGTGCAGCGGCTTCGCGCACCCAGCGCATCTGCCATGACGCCGCGTCCAGGTTCATGTCGGCTGCCGTGGCGGCCAGGGCCGGCGCCAGTTCCCACAGCACCAGGTCGTTATTCAGCAGCGCCGTGGCGGTGTCCTGGATGTTGCCGCGCTTGTCGTTGATTTCTGCAAACAGCGTTTGTGCGTTGTCGGTGGTGGCGCCTTCGGACAGCCCTTCCAGCCTTGCAATCGCACGTTGCAGCGGCCACAGGGCATCTTCGCGCGGCAGCTCTGCATAGGCGGCCAGCAGCGGATAGTCGCGTTCAGCGTCGAAGCGCATCACGTCGTAGGCATGGCGCGCAGCGGCCAGCCGGGCGGCGGCAGCGGCGCAGGCCGCTTCGTTGGTGCAGCCCAGCACCATGCCCATGACGCCGGGGTCGTCGGAAGGCCCGGGGACAAGGCCCTGCGTGTCCTGGAAGGCGGCCGTGAGTTCGACCACGGTGCGCGCCTGGCGCGCCAGACCGCCGGCGGCGCCGGCCAGGCCGCGGCTGGCAGCACCGCCCGCCATCTCGTAGCTGTAGCTCACCGCAGGTTCTGGCGAACGTGCCAAGCCGTCGTGCACCATGCGTGTCCAGTGGCGCTCGTGGCGCACGATGCCGTAGCGCGTGGCCTCGGTTTCCACGCGCTCGCGGCTCAGGTCAAGCAGATCGGCGATGACCAATTCGCCGCGCACCAGGAATTCCTGCTCGAAGCGGATGTGCTCGACCTCGATGCCTAGCAGCACGCCGCGCATCACCGGCAGCGCGCGGCGCGCTCGCTCGACCCACACTTGCAGGCTGCGCGACAGATCGGTGATGCCCGAGCTGTCGCTCAAGCTGTATGCCGCGCGGTCGGTTGCGGCCTGGAATTCGTCGATCCACGACCGCACCGTGTCTTCACCGTCGCGCAGGGTTGCCCCCGCGCCGACGCGCGCGCGCAGTTGATGGTTCATGAAGGGCTCGTCGCTGGACACCAGGTCGCCGAACCAGCCGATGGCATCCGGGCCGGGCGGTGGTGCAGGCTGCAGCGCGGCCAGCGGCGAAGCCACCGAAGGCCGGCCGTCGGCGCCGATCAAGCCAGGGTCGAATTCCGACACCGCTGCGGCGCCGGTTGGAGCGGGCGCCGCGGAGTGGGCATCGTCCGGCCTGCTGACGCCCGCATCGGCGGATTCGGGCGCGGTGTCGCC
>JAYSYB010000035.1:0-2496 GCA_043716775.1 Rubrivivax sp. | reverse complement strand
TCAGCCCGGCCTTGACCTGCTGCATGGCCTGGTTGCCGGTCAGCGCGCCCAGCGTGTTGACGAAAGGCTCGGTGTTGATCAAGTTCCACAGCTTTTCAGCGCCGCGCTTCGCGAGCGTGTGCTCGATTGGCAGGCTGCCACGCAGGCGCACCACGTCTTCTGCGCTGTAGTTGCGCTTGATGCCTTTCCAGCGCGGGTTTTCGGACCAGTCTTTTTCAAGGGCGGCGGCTTGTTGCTGGCGAGTGGGTTGTGTCATCGAGGGGCTCCCGGGTTGGATGAATGGCTGCGGTGCGTTGCGGTTGGAACTGCAAATCCACAGCCCAAGCGTAACCTGAGACAGCTTCAGTGAAACAACATATGTCTTATATAAGACATGAGATTGATTTGTTTAAAATCAACAGCTTGCGTGCAGTTCTTGCAATGCGAAACGTTGTCTTCCCAAATGGTGAATTATGCTGCGGTGCAGCGTTGTGATTTGCCACATTGTGAAATTCTGATGCCGCGATGCGGAACCTAGAGCAAGGGGTGCTTCGGGCAGACGCGGTGGAAGACCGCCGCAGTGCCCGCGCGATCCACGGGCCACGTCCCTATGATCAAGCCTTGTCCCCGAGGATCCGCATGTCGACATTTGCCTTCCATTCGGACCAACGCTTCATGAAGGTCGGCGCGCCCAGTGCCGCCACACCCTTTGCCGTGGCCGGCGTGGCTTGGGACGGCGCCACCACCAACCGGCCCGGCGCGCGCATGGGGCCACGCGCCATCCGCCAGGCCAGCCACATGCTGTGCGACGGCGTGCATCCGCACTTCAACGTCACGCCCGAAATGCACCTAAGTGACTGCGGAGACCTGGCGCTGCCCAACACCTCGCTTTCGGGCATGCGCGACACGCTGCAACCGCAAGCCGCCAAGCTGATGGCGGCCCACCACATGGCCTGGCTCGGCGGCGACCATTCCGTCACCCTGCCCTTGCTGCGCGAGTACCGCAAGCTGCTGGGGCGCCCCCTGGCCGTGATCCATTTCGACGCCCATTGCGACACCTGGACCAACCACTTCGGCGAACCCAGTGGCCACGGCACCTGGGTCTATGAAGCGATGCAGGAAGGCCTTGTGGTCGACGCCTGCTTCACTCAACTGGGCATCCGTTCACCCGGGCAGCGCGCGGCGCGGGACTACGTGCAGACGCGTGGCGGCCAGATATTCACCGCCCGCCAGTTGCGCGGCCTGGAGTCACTCGCACAACTGACGCCTGTGTGCGCCGCCATCCGCGCGCGCCTGGCCGCACACGGCAACCCACCCGTCTATCTGAGCCTGGACATCGACTGCCTGGACCCCGCCTTCGCACCCGGCACCGGCACGCCAGAGCCCGGCGGGCTGACCACCAACCAGGTGCTGAGCGTGCTGGAAGAACTGGCGGACCTGCCTTTCGTCGGCATGGACTGCGTCGAGGTTTCGCCGCCCTATGACCACGCCGAACTGACAAGTTACGCGGCGGCCAACTTCGTGTGGACGTACTTGTGCGGACAACTGGCAAAGGCTGTGCCGGCACCTGCTTCTGCATAGACGTCCGCCGCAGACCTCGCCATGCTTCGCCACGCCGACAAGTCTTGACTAGACTGCCAACCCGGACAGCTGCAACGCCTGCCCACCCCCACCCGGAGAAGCCATGAACAAAGCCGTCGACCCCGCCCTGATGCACGCCGCTGAAAGCACCGGCACCACGGCCGCTGCGATTTCACCCGCCGCCCTTGCTGCCTACTGGATGCCCTTCACCGCCAACCGCCAGTTCAAGAAAGCGCCGCGATTGCTGTCCCGCGCAGCCGGCATGCACTACTGGGACGACGCGGGTCGGCAGGTGCTGGACGGCGTGGCTGGCCTGTGGTGCGTCAACGCCGGCCACGGCCGGCCACGCATCGTGCAGGCCATCCAGAGCCAAGCCGCAGAGATGGACTTCTGCCCGCCCTTCCAAATGGCGCACCCCAAAGCCTTCGAGCTGGCCGAGCGCGTGGTGCAGATCGCGCCCGCCGGCATGGGCAAGGTGTTTTTCGCCAACTCAGGCTCCGAAGCCGTGGACACCGCGCTGAAGATGGCGCTGGCCTACCACCGTGTGCGAGGCGACGCGTCACGCACACGCCTGATCGGGCGTGAACGTGGCTACCACGGCGTCAACTTCGGCGGCATCTCGGTTGGCGGCATGGTCGGCAACCGCAAGACTTTCGGCACCATGCTGGCGGGCGTGGACCATATCCGCCACACGCACGACCTGGCGCGCAATGCCTACAGCGTGGGCCAGCCCGTCCACGGTGCCGACCTGGCCGACGACGTGGAGCGCCTGGTGGCGCTGCACGACGCCAGCACGCTGGCCGCCGTCATCGTGGAGCCGGTGGCTGGCAGCACCGGTGTGCTGGTGCCCCCGCAGGGCTACCTGCAGCGCCTGCGCGAGCTGTGCACCAAACACGGCATCCTGCTGATCTTCGACGAGGTCATCACCGGCTTCGG
>JAYSYB010000340.1:0-14995 GCA_043716775.1 Rubrivivax sp. | reverse complement strand
CGTCAGGCCGGCGTTGCAGCAGCGCGCCGATGTCCAGCAGCGCGACGACTTCTGTCAGTGCCATTCGGCGGTCAGCCAGCGGCGTGCGCTGCAGGCCGTAGTCGAGATTGCCCTGCACCGTGAGGTGCGGAAACAGGCTGGCTTCCTGGAACACAAGGCCCACCGCGCGCCGGTGCGTGGGCACAAAGACGCCGTCATCCTGCCAAACCTGGCCCGCCACCACCAGGCGGCCTTGTGGCGCGCGCTGCAAGCCCGCCAGGCAGCGCAGCAGCGTGGTCTTGCCGCAGCCGGAGGGCCCAAACAGCACCGTCACACCCGAGGCCGGCAACTGCAGGTTCACGTCCAGCGTGAAGGCGCCCTGCGTGATGGCGAAGCGGGCTTCGATCACGGGGCCTCCGCGGTGACTGCGGCGCGGCGGCGCTGCGTCAGGTTCAGCACCAGGAGCGCCGCAAAGGACGTCAGCAGCAGGCCGCCGGCCAGCGCATGCGCGGCGCCGTGGTTGAAGCTTTCGGCGTGGTCGTAGATGGCGATCGACAGCACGCGCGTGGCACCGGGGATGTTGCCGCCCACCATCAGCACCACACCGAATTCGCCCACCGTGTGGGCAAAGGTGAGCGTGATGGCCGACATGAAACCACGCCGCGCCAAAGGCACCGCGACGCTGAAAAACGCATCCAGAGGTGACGCGCGCAGCGTGGCTGCCGCTTCCGTCAAACGCGGGGCCACGGCGGCAAAGGCGTCGCGCAGCGGCTGCACCATGAAAGGCATGGAACTGATCACCGACGCCAGCACCAGGCCCCAGAAGCTGAACACCAAAGCCGGCAGGCCCAGCGCGGCCATTGCAGCCCCCGCCGCGCCATGCGGGCCCATCCACACCAGCAGGTAAAAGCCCAGCACGGTGGGCGGCAGCACCAGCGGCAAGGCAACGACGGAATCGACCCACGCCGCAGCGCGCGACCGCGTGCGCGCCAGCCACCACGCCAGTGGCGTGCCCAGCAGCAGCAGCAACGCGGTAGTGATGGCCGCCAGCCGCAGCGTGACCGACAAGGCTTGCAGGTCGCCTGCGGTCATGCGCAGGTAAGCGTGATCACGGACGCGCGGCCACCGCAAAGCCGTAGCGCTGCAGCAGGGCCTGCGACGCGGGCAGATCCAGGTGGCGCACGAAGTCTGCCGCCACGGGCAGCGCGGCGGCGCGCTTGGTGACGACAAAAGCCTGCTCCAGGGGTGTGTGCCAGGCTTGCGGCAGCAAGGTCCAGGCACCCTGCCCGGCCAGGGCCGGCGACAGCACGAGCGAATAGGCCACGATGCCGGCCTGCGCCGCGCCTGTCTGCACAAACTGCGCCGCCTGGTTGATGTTGTCGCCCAGCACCAGCTTGGTGGCCACGGTGTCGTACAGGCCGCGTGTGCGCAGCGCTTCCACCGCACGCTGTCCGTAAGGCGCGTGTTCGGGGTTGGCAATGGCAAAGCGCTTCACGCTGGGGTGGCGCACCAGATCGTCCAGGCTCAGGCGGCCGAGCGCGGCATCGGCGCTCCAGGCCACCAGACGGCCGATGCCATACAGCCTGGGCTCGCCGGCCGCGAAGCCTGCGGCTGCCAGCTCTTGCGCATAAGCGCGGTCGGCGGAGAAAAAGATGTCGAAAGGCGCGCCGTTGCGAATCTGCGTGCTGAGCTTGCCCGACGAGCCATAGATCGCATCCACCTCCACGCCAGGCCGCGTGGCGCGGAAGGCCTGCAACAGTTCGTCAAGCGCAAAGCGCAGGTCCGACGCAGCGGCAATGGTCAGCTTGGCGGGCTGCGCGAATGCGGGCCGCAGCGCAGTGACAAGCACAAGCGCGAAAGGCAGTCCGATAAGGGAGCGGCGTTGAAGATGCATGGCCGGACATCGTAGCCGCGGCGGCACAACCCGGGTGACACCCCGGGGGAACGCGGCTGCGGTCCGCCGATACTTCTGCGCTTGGTTGGGACTGAGGAGCATCGTGTTGAAGACTTACCAAATAGCCACTATTCCCGGCGACGGCATCGGCCAGGAAGTGGTGCCGGCCGGGCAAGAAGTGCTGCAGCTCATCTCGAACGCCAGCGACAGCTTCCGCTTCGAATTCCAGAGCTTCGGCTGGGGCGGTGACTGGTACCGCGCACATGGCGAGATGATGCCCGCCAACGGCCTGGACGCATTGCGCCACAAGGATGCCATCCTCTTCGGCTCCGCCGGTGACCCGCACATCCCCGACCACATCACGCTGTGGGGCCTGCGGCTGAAGATCTGCCAGGGCTTCGACCAGTACGCCAACGTGCGGCCAACGCGCATCCTGAGCGGCATCGACGCGCCGCTGAAGCGCTGCCGCCCGCAAGACCTGGACTGGGTCATCGTGCGCGAAAACTCCGAAGGCGAATACGCTGGCGTCGGGGGCCGCGCGCACCAGGGGCACCCGATCGAGGTGGCCACCGACCTGAGCATCATGACCCGCGCCGGGGTCGAACGCATCATGCGGTTTGCCTTCCGATTGGCGCAGGGCAGGCCGCGCAAGCTGCTGACGGTGGTGACCAAGAGCAACGCGCAGCGCCATGCGATGGTGATGTGGGACGAAATCGCAGCGCAAATCGCGAAAGAATTTGCCGACGTGCGCTGGGACAAGGAATTGGTGGACGCCTGCACCGCTCGCATGGTCAACCGCCCGGCCACGCTGGACACGCTGGTGGCGACCAATCTGCACGCCGACATCCTGAGCGACCTGGCTGCCGCGCTGGCCGGGAGCCTGGGCATTGCGCCCACCGCCAACATCGACCCCGAACGCCGCTACCCCAGCATGTTCGAGCCTATCCACGGCTCGGCCTTCGACATCATGGGCCAGGGGCTGGCCAACCCGATCGGCACCTTCTGGTCGTGCGTGATGTTGCTGGAACACCTGGGCGAAACGGCCGCAGCGCAGCGCCTGATGGCGGCCATCGAAGCCGTCACCGCCAACCCGGCGCTGCACACGCGCGACCTGGGCGGCACGGCGCGCACGGCGGATGTGACGCGGGCGGTTTGTGCATGTCTGCAACCGAACTGAACCGCTGACGTTCCGTTCCGCTCAACCCTCCGTCGGGGCCTGCGCCAAAGCCAGCGCCTCCACCACATCCCGGTGCCAAGGGATCACGCTGCGCACCCGGCCACGCACCTCGGCGTCGGCAAAGCCGGCAAGCCGGCGGTCCAACTCCGTGCTGGCCAATGCAAGCTGCGCCGCCGCTGCCGGGTCGCCCGCGCGCTGCAACACCCGCCACGCCGCCACGCGTGCCGGCAGGCCGAACTTGAGACCAGCCACGGCGTGTGGCGACTTGAGCGCCGGCAGTTCAGCCTGCACGGCCTGCAGGGCTGCGGCGGCCTGTGCGGGCACCTCAGACAGCGCATCGGCAGCGCGCACGCGCGCTGCCCGCGCAGGGTTTTCCTGACCCAGTTCGCGCCACACGGATGCCGCGTCCGCAAAGACCTGTGCCGCCTGGGCCCGGTAGCCGCCGCGCCACAACGCGTCGGCTTGCGTGTCCAGGCACTGCGCCACCGCGCCCATCGCGGCAATCGCACGGTGCGCCAGCACGGCGGCCGCGGCGATGCGCGCGGCAGCGTCCCATTCGCGCGACAACAGCAGGGCCTGCGCGCGCAGGTGCAGCGCCGTGGCGGCATGCAGGGTCAAGCCGAACTCTGCAGCCAACCGGGCCTGGGCGTCGATGTGCGGGCCGGCCCGGTCCGGCTCGCCACGGTCCAGTGCCCACTTGGCACTGGCTTCGCGGCAAGACGCTGCCAGGCGCGGTTCGCGCAGGTGCTGTATCAACGCCAAGGCCTGGTCCAGCGCCGCACCGGCAGACGCCTCATCGAATTCGTTCTTGTGCAGTTCAGCGCGAATCAGCAGCAGTTGCACTTCATAGACGTCGTCTTTGGTGGCCACCATGCGCTGGCGCGCCAGCACCGCCCAGTGCATGGCCACATCAAGGTGGTGGCGCGCAAGGCTCAGCTCGCGGCGCTGGATCAACAGCCAAGCCAGGTTGCCGTGGCACAAGGCCCCCGCAGAAGCCAGGTCAATGGCCTCGGCAGCGGCGGCGCCGCGGTGCGCAAGCGCTTCGGCCAGGTCCGACTGGCCCAGGCGGTCGGCCAGCAAGGCCTTTTGCGTCAGCGCCTCGGCAATCCAGAACTGGCTGCTGTGCGATTCGGCCAGCATCAGCAGCGTGTCCAGGGCCTGCGTCTGCCAGTCACGCAGGGCCAGCGTGTCGCAGGCCAGCACGCGTGAAAAGAGGAACTTTGCACGTCGCTCGAATGGCAGGGGCTCGGGGCCGAGCAGGGCTTGCGCCTCAGCGCGTTCCATGTACTGCAGATCAGCGCGCGTGGCGTGGCGCTTGCGGGCCATGACTGCGGCGCGCTCGTACCAGTCAGCCGCCAGCGCATGCGCGCCGGCTCGTTCGTGGTGTTGGGCGGTGATGGCCAGGTATTCGTCGCTGCGGGCACCGACACGCTCTGTCAACCAGGCCGCCGCGCGGGCATGCGCCGCACGGCGTTCGGACTTGAGCACCGTTTCATAGCTGACCTGGTGCAGCAGGTGGTGGTGGAACGACTCTTCGGCCGTGCCGTCGAAGGTACTGGCCGGCCGCAGCTGCACCATGGCCTTGCGTTGCAAGGCCGGCAGGGCCTCGGGGCCCTGGCTGTCCAGCGCACCGAGCGCGGCGTCCCAGAACACCGGGCCGATGACGCTTGCCATCTGCAGCGCGCGCCGCTCGCTGCTTGACAGCGTATCCAGCCGCGCCTGCAGCACACCGGTCAACGTGGTGGGCAGGCGGCCGGGCAGCAGGCGGTCAGCATGAAAGGTCCACTCGCCACCAGCGCTTTCAATCACCTGCTGGTCCAGCAGCATCTTCACCAGCTCTTCGGCATAGAAGGGGTTGCCTTCGGCCTGGTTCTGGACCATGTCGATCAAGCTCTGCGGCACCAGGCTCAGGCGCTGCAAGAGCGACTGCGTCAACTCTGCCCGCTGGGTGTCGTTCAGCGGCTCCAGCTTCAGCTGCTGGTGCGCCGGCAAGGTGTCGCCCCAGGCCGGGCGCCTTTCCAGCAGTGCAGGCCGCGCGCACAGCAAGGCCAGCAGGGGGCTGTGCACGTCTTTGAGGATCGACTCCAGCGCGTCGAGCGACGCGTCGTCACTCCAGTGCAAGTCGTCCAGCAGCAGCACCACGGGCGAGCCGTCGCTGGCCGCCAGGCGCGCCCACCACAGGCGCAGCGCGGTCAGCGCGCGTTCACGCAGCAAGCGGGCGTCGTTGCCCAGGCTCTGCACGGACGCTGCAGTCGAGAAGTCCAGCCCGATGAGCTGGCCGACGAGTTCGGGCGCCGGGTCACCGGGCTCGGACAGCCACGGTGCCAGGCCCTGCACGAGCTTGGCGCGCGCCGCGTCGGCGCTGTCGCTGTCGGCAATCTCCAGGCGCCGCGCCAGCATGTCGCGCAGCAGGCCATAAGGTTGCAATGCGCTGGATGGCTGCGACCGCGCGGGCAGCAGCCACCATGACGACGCATGCGCCGCCAGGTGGTGTTGCAATTCATGCAGCAAGCGGCTCTTGCCCAGGCCCGCATCGGCCAGCAGCGTCAGCGCACGGGGCTGCCGGCTTGCCAGCACGGTGTCCAGCGCAGTCGTCATCAGCGCCAGTTCCGCAGCACGACCGACCAGTGGCGTTTCCACCCCTTCAATGCCGCGCGCCGGCAGCAGGAAGGCGCGCCTCTTTTCGCCCTGCACCAGCCAGCTGGCAATGGGCGCGTCGTGTCCTTTCACGGTGATGGGCGCCTGCGCTTCAGCATCAAAGAGCCCGCGCACCTGCGACCAGGTGTCCTGACTGATGCGCAAGCGGCCGGGGTTTGATGCCTGTTCCATGCGCGCGGCGATGTTCACGGCCAGGCCGCGCAGGCTGTTGCCATCATCGACACCGCCACCGCGCAGCACCGACCCAGTGTGGATGCCGACACGGGCGTTGAAGCCTTCGTGGCCATGTTGCTGCAGCACGGCCTTGCCATGCTGTGCGGCCGCCTGCAGCAGCGCAAGGCCGCAGCGTACGGCGCGTTCAGCGTCGTCTTCGCGCGCGCCATTGGCGCCAAAAGCGGCCAGCAGGTTGTCGCCAGCGTACTGCAACACCTCACCGCCATGGTGCTGGACGATGGTGGTGAAAGCAGCCAGCGCACCATCCACCACGAGCAGAATTTCTTCAGGGTCCAGGTGCTGGCTTAGCTGGGTCGAACCGACGATGTCGAGAAACATCACGCTGACCTGGCGCAGCCGGCGTTCAGCAGACGGCACGGGTGCCGCTGCGGCGTCCAGCGCGGCCAGCTTGTCGCGCAAGGGGCCAAGGGCTGCGTCCACCACCGCGTCGCTGAGGATGGCGCGCTGGGCGTTCAACACCGCAATGGCGTCGGCAATGGTTTCGCGAGAGGCTGGGCTGTCGGGCATGGCGGCATTGTGGCGGCGCACTGAAACAGATTGCGAGTTCACAATCCCCTGCACCCAAACTTGCAGAGGCCTGCCATGCTGAAGTTCTATTACTCGCTTGCGCCCAACCCGATGAAGGTCGCCCTGTTTCTAGAAGAAGCCGGCCTGCCCTTCGAGGCCATTCCGGTGGAGACGCGCAAGGGCGAACAGCACGCACCGGCATTCACGGCGCTGAACCCCAACGCCAAAGTGCCCGTGGTCGTGGACGGTGCGGTCACCGTCTTCGACAGCAACGCGATCCTGCTGTACCTGGCCGAGAAGACCGGCCAGTTTTTGCCCGATCCGCAGGACCGCGGGCCGATGCTGTCGTGGTTGATGTTCGTGGCCTCCGGCATCGGGCCCTTCACCGGCCAGAGCGTGCACTTCAAGCATTACGCACCAGAGCCCATTCCGTACGCCAGCAACCGCTACGACTTCGAAGCCTGGCGGCACTGGAAGATCCTTGACGCCCACCTGGCAGACCAGCCGTGGATGCTGGGCGATCGCTACACGCTGCTGGACATGGCGGTATGGGGCTGGGCCCGCGCCGTGCCTTTTGCCCTGGGTGCCGATGCCTGGGACCAGTTACCCCATGTGAAGCGCCACTTCGACGCCGTCAACGCGCGCCCTGCCGCGCAACGGGCCGCAGCCATCAAGGACCGGCACATCTTCAAGACCGAGATGGACGATGAGTCCCAGCGCGCCATGTTCCCGCACAACGCGCGGCTGAAGGCTTGACAGGCTGACGCGGATCCACCACGCAGCATCGCGCGCTGGCTGGCCAGCACGTCGTCGATGGGCCGCTGCATGAAGACGATGCGCTACTGCAGTGAACCGTCCAGCTGCAGCTCGCGCAGAAGCAGGTGGATGATCTTGATCGCGCGGCCGCGCCTTTGACAGGCAAAAGTGACGACATCCAGGTTGAGGCGCCGCCGTCAACGCGGCCGCCGAACCCGGCCGACGTGCCGCTCCGAACCACCCATGCCGCGCGCCGGGGTTCAGCTCAACATGGGCGTCATGTCGGGATCGCCCTTGGCCATCGCGCGGCGGTATCCGGGCCGCTCGCCCATGCGTTGCAGATAGGCGTGGATCTTCGGATAAGGCGCCAGATCAAAGGGCTGAAAGAGCCGCATCGTGGTGAGCGAAAACACGCTCATGATGTCTGCGGCCGTGAATTCCTGCCCCGCCAGGCACTGGACTTCGCCAAGCCGCGTCTCCATGAGCGCCAGCACCCGGTCGAGCCTGCCTTGCACCGCCGCCAGCACCGGATGATCCGCAGGCAGTTTGGTGCGGCTCACCATCATGAGTCGCCCCAACACAGCTTGCAGGTTGCCGTTGGAAAAATGAAACCAGTAGAGAAATGCCGCGTAGTCGGGGTGCTCCGGGCCTGGCTTGAGACGGCCGCCGCCGTGTTTGACGATGATGTATTCAACGATCGCGGCCGACTCGGCCAGCACCAGGTCTCCATCTTCGATCACCGGTGCCGCGCCCAGCGGATGCAGCGCCTTCAGCTCAGGCGGCGACAGGTTGGTGACGGCGTTGCGCGTGTGGTGCTGCATCTCGTAAGGCAGCCCAAGCTCTTCGCACAGCCAGACGATGCGTTCGGATTGGGAACGGCCGAGGTGGTGAATTTTCAGCATGGTCTGCAAAGGGTTCAGGGGGTTCAGGGGGTTCGGCTCGCGTGATCGTGACCTGGCCTTATTCGGCCGTGACGCCGGCGTCCTTGATCAACTGTGCCCAGCGGTCGTGGTCCTTCTTCAGCCAGTCGCGGTATTCGTCGGGTGATGACCCCACCACCACCGCACCCAGGTTGCGCAGCTTTTCCTGCGTGGCCGGCTTGGCCAGCGACGCGCGAATGGCCGTGCTCAACTTGGCCAGCACCGGCGCCGGCGTGTTGGCCGGTGCCAGGAAGCCGACCGGGCCGACGTAGTCCTCGAAGCCGGGGAAACCGGCTTCTGCCATCGTCGGCACGCCCGGAAAGTCGGCGTGGCGCTGCTTGGTCGTGATGCCCAGCACCTTCAACTGCTTGGCAGCCACGCGGTCGGCCACGCCGATCATCGGATAGAACATGGTGTCCACGCGGCCGGCCATCACCTCGGTCAGCGCCGGCGCGTTGCCGCGGAACGGGATGTGGTTCATCTTGGCGCCGCCGCGCACTTCCAGCAGGGCCGCCGACAGGTGCGCCGAACCGCCATTGCCAGCCGAGCCGTACGACACCGTGCCGGGCTGCGCCTTGGCGGCCTTCAGCAGGTCGGCCACCGTGGCGTATTTGGAGTCCGCGCCCACCACCAGCACCTGCGGCAGCACCACCGCCAGGCTGACTGGTGCGAAACTTTTTGCCGGGTCGTACTTGACCTTGCCAGCGCCGAGCAGCGCATTGACGTTGTGCGACAGCGTGTTGACGATCAGCGTGTAGCCGTCGGCGGGCGCACGCGCCACCTCTTCGGTGGCGATGTTGCCGTTGGCGCCCGACTTGTTTTCGACCACCACGGTCTGCCCCAGCGCGGCCTGCAGGTCTTGTGCAACCAGCCGCGCGATAACGTCGGTGGGGCCGCCTGCCGCGTAGCCCACCACCAGGCGGATCGGCTTGTTGGGGAAGTCCTGCGCCAGGGCGGGCAAGGCCAGCGTGGCCAGCACGGCAAGGCTGGCAGTGGTCAACGTTCTGCGGTTCAAGTTCATCGTGTCTCCTGTCGTTTGTGAATGTCGGATCAGCCGGCGATCTGGTGTTCGAGCACACCGATGCGCGATATTTCCATGCGGATGCGGTCGCCGGGTTGCAACCACACCGGCGGCTTGCGGAAGGCGCCGATGCCGGCCGGGGTGCCGGTGGCAATCACATCGCCCGGCTCCAGCGTCATGTAGCGGCTGATGTATTCGATCAGCCGCGCCACCGGGAACAGCATGTTGGCGGTGCTGGCGTGCTGCATCGGCTGGCCGTTGACGTGGCAGCTGACTTCAAGCGTCTGCGGGTCGGCGATCTCGTCGCGCGTCACCAGCCAAGGGCCCATCGGGCAGAAGCCGTCCATGCTCTTGGCAAAGGTCGTCTGCGCCGGGTTGACGTCAAACTGGAACTCGCGTGCGCTGATGTCGTCGAGCACGGTGTAGCCCGCGACATGCGCCAGCGCATCGGCCTGCGACACGCGCTGCGCGAAGCTGCCGATGACCACCGCGAGTTCGACCTCGAAGTCGAGCTTGCTGACGCCGTTCGGGCGCTGCACCAGGCTGCCCGGCCCGCAGACGCTGGACGGCAGCTTGGAGATGATGCGCGGCTGCTCGAAGGGCGAGACACCGGTCTCCTTGGCGTGGTCGGCGTAGTTGCGGCCGATGGCCACGATCTTGCCCGGCCGCGGCACGGGCGCCAGCAGTTCGACGTCAAGCAGCGGCACGCCGGTGCCTCGGGTCACGCTCAAGCCTTGCCAGGCATCGGGCCCGGCCTGCAACAAACGCAGCATGCCGCGCGCTGCTGGCACCAAACCGTGCACGGCCAGACGGTCGTCCACCGCGGCCGGTATCGCAAGCCCGGCCACTTGATCATCGACGTTGACCACCTGGCCATCGACCAGCACGCCGACACAGGCCGCACCGCCGCTAACGCGGTAGCTGAGCAGCTTCATGCCGTTTCGAAGAAACGCGTGGCGGCGACTTGGCAGCGCTTGATCAGGCGGTGCTCGTCGGGCCTGTAGTCGGCCACCGCGTTGTGGATGGTGCCCATGTTGTCCCACATCAGCACCGTCTTCGGCACCCAGCTGAAGCGGTAGCGAAACAACGGCCGCGTCTGGTGCTGGAACAGGAAAGCCAGCATCTCGTCGCTCTGCGCCTGCGGCAGCTCGTTGATGCGCACCGCGTAGCCGGGGTTGCAGTACAGCACCTTGCGGCCGGTGATCGGGTGCGTCAGGAAGAGCGGTTGCGACACCGGCGGCTTGGCAGCGCGCTGAGCGTCGGTCAGCGGGGCGCGGGTGCTGCCCTTGTCGCGCCGCATCATCTCCCAGAACTTCTCGAAGTCGTGCGTCGCGGTCATGCCGTCCAGGCGCTGCTTCAAGTCGGCCGGCAAATCGTCGTAGGCGGCGTGCATGTTGCAGAACTCGGTGTTGCCCAGCGCCACACCGTCGCGCATGGGAATCTTGATGCCGTACAGGATGTTGGTGAAAGCGATCATGCGGCTGTACGACATGTCGGTGTGCCAGTCTTGCCCGGCATCGGACAGGCCCAGCGGCTTGCCGTCCTCGACGATGTTCGACAGCGTCATCACTTCAGGCAGCCCCTGCTCCTGGTAGGCGTTGGCGACGTTGATTTCCAGCTCGCCAAAGCGGGCGCTGAAGTCGCGCAGGTGGCGCGGCGTCAGCGTCTGGTCGGGAAAGTTCAGCACGCCGTGCTGGCCGAGCGCGGCAATGATCTCGTCCAGCTGCTGCGCCGACAGCGGCTGCGACAGGTCGATGCCATCGATGCGGGCGCCCAGGGTCTGGCCGGTGGGTTGGATGTTCATGAGGATCTCCGTTGAGTGCGGCAGAAGAGTCACCACACGGCGGCGAGCAGTTGCTCGATCTCGCCGGCGTGGGCCACGGGCCGCGGGTTGAAGAAGAGGCCACGCTCGTGCATCACTTGCGCGGCCACGGGACCAAGCTGGGCCTGCGCAACGCCCAGGTCGCGCAAGCGGGTCGGCACGCCCAGGCCCGCACGCAAGCTGCGCAGCGCGTCGATCAACGCCTGCGCGTCTGCCGGCAGGCCGACAGCGCGCGCAGCGGCTGCCAGTTCAACACCGGCGTGGCTGGCGTTGAACGCGATGGCATCGGGCAGCAGCACGGCATTGGCATCACCGTGGCCGATGCCGGTGGCCGCGCCCAGCGCGTGGCAGATGGCGTGGTGCAGGCCCGTGCGCGCGTTCAGCAGCACCTGGCCCGACAGGTGCGCGGCCACCAGCAGGTCGCCGCGCGCTGACGCGTCGTGCGGTGCCGCTGCCACGGCTGGCAAGGCCGCAAAGAACAGCGCCGTGGCGTGCAGCGCGAGCGCGGTGCTGGCGGGTGTGCGTACCTTCGAGTACAGGCCTTCAATGCAATGCGCCAGCCCGTTCATGCCGGTGGCCAGCATCAGTGGCGCCGGCACGCACAGGTTGGCTTGGCCGTCGATGACGATCAGGCGCGCCGCCAGTTGCGGGTCGGTGAACAGCAACTTGTGCCCGTCCGTCGTGCGCACGCCCAGACTCGGTGTGACCTCGGCCCCCGACGCCGTGCCGGGCACCGCCACGATGGGCAGCTTGGGCTGACGCAGTTCAGGAATGAAGAGCTGATCAGGGGGCGTGAAACGTGACGCGTGGTCTTCCAGCCGGCCGCCTTCGGCCAGCCACAACGCGGTGGCCTTGGCGGTGTCAGACGCACTGCCGCCGCCGACGGCCACAAAGCCGTCGACACCGTGCTGCCGCGCCATCGCCACCAGGTGCTGCACGACGTCTACCGACGAATGCGCTGGCACTTCGCTAAACCACACGCACGGCGCGTCCACCAGCGCTGCACGAACCGCCGCGTGCAACGCCGATGCCGCGGTGCGCGGCCCGCTCAGCACCAGCGGCCGTTGCAGGCGCATCTGGGCCAGTTCGCCGCCCAGCGTGCCGATGCAACCCGGGCCGAACACCACCCGGCTGGCCGGCGTGCGGTGCACGAACGGCGCCTGGTGCCGCGTCATGCGGCGAACTCAAACTCGGTGACGATGGCCTGTTCAGCCACGCGCCAGTGGCCGGCGGTGCGCACCAGTTGTGTCGTCACCAAGGACATACGAAAAGGCTGCGCGACGGTCACCGGCCCGGCATGCACCTGCCCGTCGTCGAAGCGCAGCGCGGTCATGTAGTGGCTGTAGCTGGCGCGGTCGTCGCTGGCAGAACGCTGCAGCAGGTTCGTCACCAGGTGACGGATGCGCTGCGTCGCTGAGCGATCGTTTAGCGCCGCCAGGATCTGCGCATGACCCTGCAGCCGCTTGCCCTGCCGGTGCCACACCGCCTGCGGCGTCATCAACGACAGCAAGTCGTCGTAACGCCGCTCGTCGAGGTGATCGAACATTGCAAGGATGGTGTGTTCGGGCGTCATCCGTGGGGTCTGAAACCAGTGGGCCTGTGCGATGAAATCGCACGACCACGACTTTAAGAGCGATCAGAAAAAACCGACACGCGTTTGAAGCGAAATGTATTTTTCCAAACTGGAACCAATGGAGAGTCGCCATAGCCCTACAGTCGCGGCCCGATGGACCGCTTGCGCTGTTTGGAGATATTCGCTGAAGTGGCGCGTGGCGGCAGCTTCACGGCTGCAGCACAGCGCTTTGCGATATCGCGCTCGGCCGTCAGCAAACACGTGGCCTGGCTAGAACAGTCGCTAGGGGCGCAGTTGCTGGCGCGCACGACCAAGGAAGTGGGCCTCACGGACGCCGGCCACCGCCTGCTGGAAGGCAGCCTGCAGTTGCTGGAACGCTTTGAGGAAATACAGGGCGAGGTGCGCGATTCGATCGACACACCGCGCGGCGTCATCCGCATCGGCACGCCGCCCTCGTTTGGCGTGCACCAGTTGCTGCCGCTGGTGCTGCGCTTCACCGAACGGCACCCCGACATCCAGGTCACCATCGAAGCCGACGACGGCCGCGCCAGCCTGGTGGCCGAGCGGCTGGACATGTCGGTGCGCATCGCCCCGGCGCTGGACGACGCCAGTTACGTCGCGCAGTCGCTCTTGAAGGCGCCGCAGGTGCTGGTGGCGGCCCCCGCCTACCTGCAGCGCGCCGGGCACCCGGCCAGCGTGGCCGACCTGGCGCGGCACGAGTGCCTGGTGCACACGCTGAAGTCGCCCACCGCCTACTGGCGCTTCACGACACCGCAAGGCCTGGCTGCGGTGCGCGTTCGCGGTTCTCTGTGCTCCAACCTGGGTGAAGCGCTGCTGCAGGCTGCGCTGGCCGGCCGCGGCCTGTCGATCCACCCGACCTCATGGTGGCGCAGGACCTGGCGGCCGGCCGGCTGGTCAGCGTGCTGGCGGCTACGCCACCGACCGGACTGGACATCTACGTCGTTTACCCGGCACGCAACAACTTGCCCAAGCGCGTGCGCGCCTTTCTTGACCATCTGCGCGAATGGGCCCGATCACCCCCCGACTGGGCGCAGGCCCCCGAAACCCCATGATCTTCAGCCGCCGCGTGGACACCGCGTATTCGATTGCCGACCTGCGACGGATGGCCAAGGCCCGCCTGCCGCGCGCCTTGTTCGATTTTTACGATGGCGGCGCCGAAGACGAAACCACGCTGCACGCCAACCGCCAGGCCTTCGACAACTGCCGCCTGCGCCCGCGCGTGCTGGTCGATGTGGCGCAGGTGGACACCACCACGCCGCTGCTGGGCGCACCCTCGGCGCTGCCGCTGGCCATCGCGCCCACCGGCGCCCCGGGCTTCGGCTGGCCCGGTGCCGACGTGGCCATCGCCCGCGCCGCTGCGGCGGTGGGTATCCCGTATTCGTTGTCCAGTTCAGGCACCACGTCAATCGAAGCCATTGCCCGCGAAGCCCCAGGCCGGCTGTGGTTTCAGGCCTACGTGCTGCGCGACCGCGCCTACTTCGACCAGATGCTGCGGCGTGCACACGACTGCGGCTACGAGGCACTGATGATCACGGTCGACCTGCCCGTGGGTGGCAAGCGCGAACGCGACTTCCGCAATCACTTTTCCATCCCTTTTCGCTTCACGCCGAAAAACGTTGTCGACTTCGCCTTGCACCCGCGCTGGGCGGCACGCGTTGCCCGATACGGCATGCCGCAGATGGAAACACTCAGCGGGCTGGCGCAGGCTGCGGGCAGCACGGCGCGACCCTCGGCATCGGCGATCGCGTCGTCGGTGGGGCGCAACTATGACGCGTCTTTCGACTGGGCGCGTCTGCAGCAGGTGCGCGCGCAATGGCCCCGCAAACTGATCGTCAAAGGCGTGGCCCATCCCGACGACGCGGCGCGGCTGGTGGCGCTGGGCGCCGACGCGGTGGTGGTGTCCAACCACGGCGGGCGCCAGCTTGACGGCGCGGCCGCCACGCTCGACCTGCTGCCGGCCGTGGTGGCGGCGGTGAACGGCCGCATCCCGGTGCTGGTGGACGGCGGCGTGCGCCGCGGTGGCGACGTGCTGAAGGCACTGGCCCTTGGTGCCCAGGCCGTGCTGGTGGGCCGCGCCACGCTGTACGGCGCGGTGGCTGCAGGCGGACCGGGCGCGCAGCGGGCGCTGGCCATCCTGCGCGACGAAATCGAGCGCGCCATGCGCTTGTGCGGGGTCACGCGGGTGGCACAGATCGACCGCGATCTGCTGGCTCAAGAAGTGCGCCTGGCCAGACCCAGCCGATGCTGCGATCAGGCCTGAATGGACGGGCGCACAGCGTGTTGAGTTACTTGCTCGGTTAGTCCATAGAGCCGCTTCCGGCCCTCTGCCGCCGTTCAAGGCCGGCAGGTTCCGGGCGGCTCAACTCCATCCCCATCATCCCGGGGCCGACAGTGTTTGCGCCGACATCAACCCGGTCGATGGGCGAAGCGCAT
>JAYSYB010000339.1:0-4971 GCA_043716775.1 Rubrivivax sp. | reverse complement strand
ACCAGATCTCGGCCTGGCTGCGGGTGTTGGTGAAGACCAGCGTGGTCTGGCCGGCGTCGATTTCAGCCACCACCGGCTGCAGCATCTGCGCGCCCAGGTGGCCGCCCCATGAAAAGCGGCCCGGGTCATGGGGCAGCAACGTGTCGATGGTCAGCTGCTTGTCGCTGCGGCCTTGCACCAAGTGGCCGCCCTTGCCGCCCGGGCCCGTCAGCGTGGCCATCGCTTCAGCCAGGTTGCCAATGGTCGCGCTCAAGCCCCACACCACCAGGTCCGGGTTCCAGCACCGCAGCCGCGCCAGCGCCAATTGCACCTGCACGCCGCGTTTGCTGCCGATGAGTTCATGCCATTCGTCGACGATGACGGTGTGCACGCCACCCAGTTGCGCGCGCACGCTGTCGCGCGTCAGCATCAGGCTCAGAGACTCCGGCGTGGTGACCAGCGCAGCGGGCAGACGCCGGTCCTGGCGGGCTCTTTCGGCAGGGGGCGTGTCGCCGGTGCGCTGGCCCACGGCCCAGGCGGGCAGCAGCGCAGGCAGCGGGTCCTGCAACGCCTTGGTGGTGTCGGCCGCCAGCGCGCGCATGGGCGTGAGCCACAGCACTTGCAAAGCCGGCCCTGGACCCGGCCCAGGCCGCGCGCGCTGCAGGGCACCCAGCCACACCGCCAGCGTCTTGCCGCTGCCGGTGGTGGCATGCAGCAAGCCACTGTGGCCGGCGGCCATGGCGCCCCAGACTTCGCGCTGGAAGGCGAAGGGCTGCCAGCCGCGGGCAGCGAACCACGCGTGCAGCGCATCAGCGGTCATGCGCAGATGTCTCCACAGCCGCCAAGGCGACCGCAGGACGCTGCAAGAGGCTTGCCCGCACGCGCCTTTGCCCGATTCATGCCGCCACGTTCAACAGCACCCTCGGCATCTGCCGAGCCGCACATCAAGCCTTGGAGAGCCATCCGCATGTGGGACTTCATCGAGCGCCTGTTCTGGTTGGTGGTGATTTTCGGCGGCGTCATCGCTTTCTTTGCGCTCAAGGGCTACAACGGTTTGCGCATGTGTGCCGAGGAGATTCGCGAAACCTGGTCGAACACCGGTGTGTCGGCCAAGAAGGACGCGCGCTGATCATGCAGTCGATCAATGTTGTCAAGGGCTACCGGGAGTCTGAAAAGCTCGTCATGCTGAAGGTGTCGGACGACACCTCTTCCGCTGCCGCCATCGCCCAGCTGCACCAGCAGTCAAGGATCGTGATGTTGTCGGTGTCGGGCCTGGCGCAGAAGTTTCCCGAACTCAAGGCCAGTGAGCAGTACCAGCGTCTGATCACGAGCATCCAGGAATGTGAATCGGCGCTGGAAGGATCGCGCCAGCACTACAGCGGATCGGTCAAGGCCTACAACACGCTGCGCAGTTCGGTCCCGCAGATGTTTTCTACGCTTCCACCCTCGGCTTCAAGCAGGGGCCATACCTTGAGTTTGACGGCAACAACCTGCAGACCGAGATCGGCTGCGTGGCCACCTTTACGGCCGACGCCGACTGCGAATGCCTGAACGCCTTGCCGGAGTGCGGCCGGCTCTTCAGCCAAGCGCCTGGGTGAAAAGACACTGAGCGGCGGTGTGCTGCTGGCCAACAAGGCCATCGAAGGCGGCAAGGTGGTGGCAGAGGCCGCGAAGGAAAAGGCCGAAGAGTTCAAGGACGCGCGCGAAGAGAAAGCGCGTCTGGCGGCGGCCGACGGTGCTGCAGCGCTGCCGCTCGCAACGCCACCGGTGCCGCCCCACGTGCCGCCTCGAGTGTGCCGCCCCAAGGTTCCGCCAGAAGCGCGCCAGTGACTCCAGCCGTTGGCGATCAAGCCGTGGTGATCCAGCCTTCCACCGCGTCCACCTGCTTTGGTTGACCCCAGCGCGGCTGCAGACTGGCCCAGGCCGCTTGTGCCATGCACAGCACCGCATCGAGCCTGTCGCCACTGCTGTCGGCCACCAGCGCGCCGGCTTGCGCGGGCGTCAGCTTCAGCCGCAGCTTCAGGCGCGTGCGGCCCTGTTCCAGCGCTTCGAGGATGTCCTTGCGCGCCAGCAGTCGTTCACTGGAGTCGTCGTTCTTGTACGAACGGCGGCCGATCAGTTCATGCGCCAGCAGTCCCGGGTAGCCTTCCAGCGCGGTGCGCACGGCGTCGCCTGCTTGCAGCGCCGGCACGTTCACGCCCGCGGCCAGCAGGCGCGAAAAACCTTCGTAGTACATGAAGCCCACGGGCACGTAGCGCGTCTGCAAGGGGCTGGTGGAACTCAGCCCCGGCATCGCACTGTCTGTCCGGCGGTGCAGCAAGCGATGGCCGACAGGCTGCGTGTTGCCCCAGGTGTCCACCAGCGCCCGAAAGGCCATGCGCGTGGGGCAGCGTGCCTGCAATGCACGGCTGACGGCCAGCGCGGTGTCGCCCAGGCCTTGCGCCAGCACAAAGGCGCGCGGCAAGCCGAAGGGGAAGTCGAAAGCACCCAGCCAGGGCCCGGGTGTGGCCAGCAGCGTTTCAAAGTCCGACAGCTTGGTCAGCAGATCCAGCCGCTGCAGGCGCAGCACCGCGCCGGCCAGCACGCCGCGCGCCACCACGATGGGCTTCTTGGCGCTGGGCGCGCTGCTGAAGTCGATGCCCCAAATTTCAAGCGTCATGCTGTGATTGCTTTCACGGTCATCACCAACTCGGCCACCAACTCGGCCACCAACTCATCCGCAGACTCATCCCCAAGCCAGGGCCATCACCCCGGCGGCCATGCAGGCCGCCCCCAAGAGACGCAGGCCGCGGTCGCTCTCGCCCAACAGCCGGCCGCCCAGCAGCGCCGCCACCAGCATGCTCAGCTCGCGCGCGGGCGCCACGCGCGACAGCGGCGCCAGCTGCAGCGCATACAGCACCAGGATGTAGGCCAGCGGCCCCAGCAGGGACACGACGAGTGCGTGCTTCCACTGCTTGCGCCAGGCATCCACCAGGCCCTGCCGGTTGCGCAGCATCGTGGGCAGTTGCAGCGGCACGCGCAGCAGGTTGCACAGGTAGTCGAAAATCACCGGGCCGATGGCCAGCACCTTGATGGCATAGCCGTCGATGACCGAATAGCACGCGATCAACGCGCCCGTCACAGCCCCCAGCGCACACCGGCGCGGGTGCGCGCACGTTGCTGCGGGTCTGTGCTGTGGTGCCACAGCGCCGGCCCGCCTGCGATGAGGAAGATGCCGGCGCACACCGCCAGCACGCCTGCCGCGCCCGGCGGGCTCAGGCTTTCGCCCAGCAGCAGCACGGCGGCCGCAGCGGTCAGCAACGGGCCGCTGCCACGCGCCATCGGATAGACCACCGTCAGGTCCGCCGCGCGGTAGCCGGTGAGCAGTGAATTGAAGTACAGCAGGTGCACCAGCGCACTCGCGCTGACGACGCCCCATTCCGTCCAGCCAAATCGTGGCACTTCCTGCCAGCCAAACCACAGGCCTGCGGGCAGCCACAGCACCGACGTGAACAGGCTGGTGATGAGGGTGAAGCGATGGTCGCCGCCAGCGCGCTTGGCCACGATGTTCCAGCTTGCGTGCAGCAGGGCGGCCAGCAGCACGAGGGCCAGGGCAGACAGGGGCATCGGCCGATTCTGCCCTGCGTCGAGCAGCCGGTCCGGCTTCAGACTCAGAGGGTAAGAGGTGATCGGTTTTCGATTTTCGGTGCAGACACGCTGCCGATCAGATGCTTGTGTTCACGGCTTCGGCCTACGCATCGAGCAGTGCGGCGCGCTCTGCATTCGGTCCGCAACGGACTCGTGCGTGGACGGGTGCGAGTGCGAGTGCGAGTGCGGGTGCGAGTGCGAGTGCGAATGCGATCAATCAGCCCAAACCTTTGCGCGCTTGCAACCATCGCGAATCGAGCTACCCGAACCGTCCATCGCGATGGACGGCGTGCCTCGCAGGCGCCGCGAGTATTGCGCGCCACGCCATCACGGTTTACTTCAGTTCCAAAATCCACCGTGCAAGCGTTGAGGCCTCAGCCTCCGTCACTTGGGGTTGTGCCGGCATCGGTATCGAACCCCAGGCACCGACAGTTCCTTCGCGGATCTTCGTTGCCAACTTGGCCGCGGCACCCTTGTCCTCAACGTATTTGGCCGCAATGGCCTTGAACGGGGGGCCCAGGTGATTCCTGTCAATCCGGTGGCAGGCAAAACAGTTCTTTGTCTTGTACATCTCGTCGTCGGCAAATGCGACGCCGCTCGACAGCCACAGACCGACCGCCGATAGAAAAAAGATTGGTTTCATCTTTGTAGTCATCAAAGAGCGTGAGGGCCAGCAGGCCCCCACGCATCAGGAAGGCAACGGTCTCCCGTCGACGATCAATTCGGGGTCAGGCGCGAGATGGCTCCCTCGTCGGTTGCGACATACAGGTTGCCATCCGGCCCCTGCACCAACGAACGGAAGCGTGCGGCGGGCATCGGCAGGTTCACCGTGGTCCGGGTGGCGGACAAGCCGTCGGCTGCAATGTCGAGCACGTCAAGCCGATTGCCAACCGGTGTGCCATGGATCCCGATACCGGTGAAACCGATGATCATCTTGCCGTTCCACCCCTTCCATTGCGGGCCGCTGAGGAAGGTGCCTGTGAACAGACCTTGCGACAGGCCATCGTTGTTCCAAGCCGGCCTCATCGCGTTCGGGTAGGTCTTGGTGTCGGTCATTGGCATGAATGCCGAGCGCTCTTTTGGAGCCATCGCACCCATCTGATTGGGGCTGTAGCCGCAATAACTGTCGGGGCAAGCACCCCGACCTCCGACATTCGGACGCGGATCCCAGCCCGCATTGCCCCCCGGCACGAGCGCCGTGACTTCATCGGAGTGCCAGGGTCCGTTTTCGGCAGTGAACGGCTGGTTGGTGCCTGGCCGAAAAGTGATGCCTTGCGGGTTGCGATGCCCGTAGGTGTAGACGCGGGGGTCGAAGCCCGCGGGCGCCCCATTGCCAGGGGCGGCCTTGCCGTCGCGGTCGATGCG